>JALZAH010000554.1 GCA_030948425.1 Actinomycetota bacterium | reverse complement strand
GGATCGACCTGGCCACCGCTCGGGCCCTGCAGCTGGCCCGCAGCTTGGCCCTGGGCAACGAGCTGCGGGCCGTCCACTTCATGATCGACGACGCCCGGGCCGCCCGCCTGTCAAGGGCCTGGACCCGCATCGGGCTCGGTCAGATCCCCCTGGAGGTCATCGAGGTCCCCGATCGCCGCCTGACCCGCGCAGCCACGGAGATGGCCGACGACCTGGCCAGCGACACCAGCACCGAGGTGCTCATGGTCCTACCCCGCCGGGCCTACCGGGGTCTGGCCAGCCGGATCCTCCACGACCACACTGCGGACCGCATCGTGGCCGCGGTCACCCAGGTCAAGAACGTCAGCGCCACCATTGCCCCCTTCGATGTGACCCGGGCGTCGCGCCGCCACTCCAAGGCCATTGCCGACCAGGAGCCGGCGGTAGCTGACCGTCCGAGCACGTCCGAATCCAAGGCCGACACGCCCCTCCCTGATCGCAGGAACGACGAGACCAGGAACCTCGGCGTACCGGTGGTTGTACCGGGAACGACCCCCCTCGATGCGGTCACCCATCGGGGCCGGTCCAGAGTGGCCGGCCGCTTGAAGACGGTGCGGGTTCAGTCGTGGTCAGGGGTGCCGGCCTTCGAGTGCACCGTGGTGGACGGGTCCGGAGCACTGACCCTGGTGTTCCTCGGTCGACGGGCCATTGCCGGGCTGAACCCGGGCACCAAGCTGGTGGCCGAGGGAACCATCGGTAGCTACCGGGGGCGTCTGGCCATGCTCAACCCCACCTACGAGTTGCTGGCCTCGTCGTCGAACGAGGGGCGGGCCGGCACCGGCTGATCAGCGCACCACCGGGAGCAGAGGCCGGGTTGAGAGCCCGTAGGAGCCGTCGGGGTCGCTGAAGGAGGGGACCGGAGGAGCCTGGACGGCCAGCGCCGCTCCCACCTGGTCGGCCAGGGTCAAGGCCACCAAAGAGCGCTCCCGGGTGATTGCTGTGCCGGGCCGGGGCGCACGACGAAGCGTCCGACCACCGCGCCCTGGCTGAGCACCGGGACGGCGAGGAGCTGCGGGTCGGTTCGGACCGATGTGGGTCGTGGACCGGCGTCGCCCGGTTCCGGCATCCGCAACGCGCCGTGGCGGTCGATGATGCGCAAGCCGGCGTCGTCCTCCTCGGTCGAGAACGAGCAGTCGGCCGCCTCCAGCACGACGGCGATCTGGTCGGCAACGGCGCCGATCATCATCACCAGCTCCTCACCGTGGGCCAGGCGGTCTGCGGCCTCCCGCACCCGGCCGAGATCGCCACCCGCGCCCCGGTCAAGGTGGCGCTGGCGGACCACCCTTAGCGCCCCTTAGTTAGCGCGAGTTCACCAGTGACCACTCCGGCGAAGACGAGCAGGCCGGCCGTAGCCAGGTCTGAGCCGTGAGTGAAGCTGAAGGCGTCGTAGGGCTCGGTGTCGAAGAACGTGAACCCACGGCGCTTCCCGCCGCCGCCCCATGACCGCGGCCCGGCGGCCAACGACGCCGACGGCGGCGGTGGCCACCACCAGTGCCAGAGCCACTCGGAGCGAGACGGCGGAGAGCGTCAGCGCCGATCGTTGCGCATTCCGGACAACAGCACTTCGAGTGCCTGGTCGCTGCGCCGATTGAGGGTCTCCACCGTGCCCAACCAGGTGGCGATCGCCCCAGAAATGGTGGCCACCACCATCCACGATATGAACTCCGGACCCGGCCGGGAAACCAACTCGCGCTGACGCTGGCCCTCAGCGACGATCTCGGTGACCAGGGCCCTCAAGTCAGGCTGGCCCTTGCGGGCCCCGGCCTCCACACTGACAGTCTGGAGGTATTCCTGAGCGAGCTCCCGCAGGGCGGCACCGCTCGCCGCCCAGGTCGCGCACATGGTCCGCGCCACCACGCTCAGGGCCTCGCCGGCATCGGCTGGTTGAGCAGCAGCGACCGCGTGGCGAGCCCGGATGGCCAGACGGTGGTTGAACTCGCTGAGCAGACCGGCCTTGGTCCCGTACAGTCGGAAGAAGGTGGCCCGGCCCACCCCGGCCCGCTCACAGATGTCTTCGACGCTGACCAGGTCGTAGCCACGACCGGCGAACAACTCCAGAGCGGCATCGTAGAGACGCTGGCGGTTGCGCTGCTTGCCGGCCTCCCGACGGGATCCGCCGACGGACTCCACCTGCTCATCGTCGGGGATGCGCTCCGAGCTGGGCGTCGATCCGGTCGCCGCCATCCCGTCGATGGTAGGAGACGGCACGGCGACTCAGCACGGAAGCCGTCCGAGACGGTGTCTTTCATCGGGTGATGGCTTCACCCGGGACTGCGGTTCGGCGGGGCGATGTGTTCGTCGGCGCCGTCAGGCGTCAAGGGTGACCCCACCGACCCATACCTCAGGAGTCGTACACATCAGCCCCAGGATCATCCCCCAGGTGGTCGACCGGCGCGGCGCCCGGCGATACGGTCGTCACATGCTTCTTCCCCCTACCTCCGTTCCCGACGGTGCCCGGTGATCGTCGCCGAGAACCTCACCAAGGTCTACGGTGACAAGACCGCAGTCAGCGACCTGAGCTTCACCGTCCACCCCGGTGTGGTCACTGGTTTCCTCGGCCCGAACGGGGCCGGCAAGTCGACCACCATGCGCATGATCCTGGGTCTCGATGCCCCCACCGCCGGGCAGGTCACCGTGAACGGCAAGCACTACGCCGAGCATTCCGCACCTCTCCACGAGGTCGGCGCCCTGCTCGAGGCTCGCGCCATTCACACTGGTCGCTCCGCCCGCAACCACCTCCTGGCCCTGGCCGCAACCCACGGCATCCCCACCCGCCGGGTGGACGAGGTCATCGCTCTGGTGGGCCTCGGCGACGTCGCCTCTAAGCGGGTCGGTGGGTTCTCGCTCGGCATGGGCCAACGCCTGGGCATCGCTGTGGCCCTTCTGGCCGACCCGGCGACCCTCATTCTCGACGAGCCGGTCAACGGCCTCGACCCCGAGGGCATCCGCTGGGTCCGCAACCTCCTCAAGGGACTGGCCGCCGAGGGACGCACCGTCTTCGTCTCCAGCCACATGATGAACGAGATGGCCGTCACCGCCGAACACATCATCGTGGTCGGCCGAGGGCGGCTCATCGCCGATGTCGACATGGCCGAGTTCCTCCGCAGCGCATCGACCAGCTCAGTTCGGGTCCGGTCGCCTGAAGCCAGTCGCCTGGCCGAGTTGCTGAGCGGTCCCGACATCTTGGTCGCCCCCGGCGACGACGGGGCCCTGCGCATCACCGGCATGACCCCGGCCGGCATCGGCGACCTGGCCCGCGACCACGGCCTGGCCATCCACGAGCTCACCGCCGAGAACGCCTCGCTCGAGGAGGCCTTCATGGAGATGACCGCCGACGCAGTCGAGTACCACGGCACCACCAACGGCGACCACGCCGACGCCAACGCCGAACGGAGTGCAGCATGACCGCCACCACCACCGCCACCCCTCCGGCCACCAGTGGCGTCCCCGCCGGTTCCGTCGAGGTCCATCCCGTCACCCAGAGGCGGGTCCTGCGCTCGGAGTGGATCAAGCTGAGGACGCTGCGATCCACAGTCATCGTCCTGGCCGTCACCATCATCGGCATGGTCGGCATCGGCCTGCTCATCGCCGCAGTGACCAACCACAACTTTGCCTCCATGGCCGCTGACGAACGGGCCCATTTCAACGCCATCGACCGGGTTCTCGGCGGAGTGAACATCGCCCAGCTGACCGTCGGCGTCCTCGGCGTGCTCATCATCAGCGGTGAGTACTCGACGGGCATGATACGCGCCACCTTCGGCGCTGTCCCCACCCGCCTGCCGGTGCTGTGGGCCAAGCTCGTCGTGTTCGCTTCGGTGGTGTTCGCGGTGTGCATCGTGGCGTCGTTCGCTGCCTTCCTCGGCGGTGAGGCCCTGTTGGGCACCCATGGCGTCTCCCTCAGCACCCCCGGGGCCCTGCGAGCGGTGGTCGGTGTCGCGCTGTACCTCACCGTCGCCGGTCTGCTCGGGGTCGCTTTCGGCTTCATCGTGCGCAACACCGCCGGCGGCATCGCCGCCCTGTTCGGACTCCTGCTCGTCCTGCCGGGCCTGTCCAACCTGCTGCCCACCAGCTGGCAGAACTCGGTGGTCCCGTACTTCCCGTCGAATGCCGGTCAGGCGCTCTACAGCCAACACAGCGATCACGCGATGATGCATCCGTGGGCCGGGTTCGCACTCTTCGTCGGGTACCTGGCCATCGCCGTGTTCTTCGCCGCCCTCAGCCTGCGCCGCCGGGACGCATGACCGCAGTGGTCGGGCGGCACCGACGGGCCGCCACGGTAGGGTCGGTGCGGGGGCGCCTGGCTGCGCTGCTCGACGATCCCGCCGACACTGCCGCCTCGGGGACCATCGGGGGCGGCAGCGTGCCGTGGCGCCGATTGACAACCGCCCTACGCGACCACCCCCTCGTCACCGACGCTGCTCTGACCTTCGCCCTGGTGTTCCTCACCACCCCCAGGCTGGTCCTGGCGGGCAATCCCGGCGCCAGGCTCCTTGTCCTTCAGGCGGCGCTGCTCCTCCCGCTCATCTGGCGGCGGCGCTACCCGGTGGGCGTATTCGTTGCCCTCAGCGTCATCGCCCTCCTGCAGTTCCTTGTCTCTGAGCGCCTGCTCGCCGACATCAGCCTCCTTGTCGCCCTCTACACCGTCGCCGTGCACCGGCCCCGTCGCACCGCCCTCGCCGCCGGCGCCATCCTCGAGGTCGGGGTGATCATGGCCAGCGTGAGCTGGACGCTGGCAGAGACGTGGGTTCACTCCCTGGTCTTCCTCTCCGCCATGGTGGCCGCTGCGCTACTCCTGGGGGTGAACGTCCGGACCCGTCGGGCTCATCTGGCCACCCTCATCGAGCGGGCCGAGCGCCTGGAACACGAACGGGACCAACAGGCCCGGATGGCCGCGGTCGCCGAGCGGACCAGGATCGCCCGGGAGATGCACGACGTGCTGGCACACAGCCTGGCGGTCATGGTCAGTCTGGCCGACGGGGCGGCCGCCAAGTTGGACAGCGAACCGGAGCGGGCCGCAACCGCCATCGCCCACGTCTCCGAGCTCGGTCGCCAGTCGCTGCGCGACACCCGCCGGCTGTTCGGCGTACTGCGCGCCGACGAGGCCCGTGACCCTCGGCATCCGGACATCAGCGGCCCTCCTGATGCCAGCCCCCAGCCCGACGTGAGCCAGCTCGATGATCTGGTCGAACGGGTCAGAGCGACAGGGCTCGATGCCTCGCTCGAGGTCACCGGCGACCTCTTTGACATCGCCCCCGGCGCCGGCCTGTCCGTCTACCGGATCGTGCAGGAGGCGCTGACCAACAGCGTCAAACACGCCGCCGGCGCCCATCGGGTCCGGGTCCGGTTGCGTTACCGGGCACCCGAGCTCGACATCGAGGTCAGCGACGACGGTCTGCTCCCATGGCCCACCAAGGGCGGCGCCGTGGGCCCGGTCCCCACCGCCGGCCACGGGCTGGCCGGCATGCGCGAGCGGGCTTCGGTCCACCAAGGCAGTGTCGCTGCCGGCCCCGGGCCCGACGGCGGCTGGCGGGTGCAAGCCCGACTACCGGTCGGCCCGGGAGGACCGAGCTGAGCGTCACCGTCCTGCTCGTCGACGACCAGGAGCTGCTGCGCAGCGGATTCCGCATGGTCCTCGAGGAACAGGACGATCTCCGGGTGGTCGGCGAGGCGGCCGATGGTGACGCCGCCGTCCGCCTGGCCGCCCAGTTGCGTCCCGACGTCATCCTCATGGACGTGCGCATGCCGGGCACCGACGGGATCGAGGCCACCCGCCGGGTGGTGTCCGAGACGCCCACCTCTCGAGTCCTCATCCTCACCACCTTCGACCTCGACGAGTACGCGTTCTCCGCCCTGCGCTTGGGGGCCAGTGGGTTCCTGCTCAAAGACGTCCCGCCTGCCGAGCTGGCTGCCGCCATCCGCACGGTGGCATCGGGGGACGCCGTCGTCGCCCCCAGCGTCACCCGTCGACTCCTCGACACCTACGCCGCCAGGCTGCCCGACCTGCGCACCGGGCCCCCGCCGGCGCTCGGGTCGGCCATCGACCTGTTGACGGAGCGGGAGCGGGAGATCCTGGTCGAGGTCGCAGGTGGGCTGTCCAATGGGGAGATCGCCGCCAAGCTGTTCGTGGCCGAGGCCACGGTGAAGACCCACCTGGGGCGCATCTTGACCAAGCTCGACCTGCGGGATCGCGTTCAGGTGGTGGTCTTCGCCTACCAGAGTGGCCTGGTGCGGGCCGAAAACCCGGAATAAAAACAGAGTTCTCTGTGTAATCTACGGTGACGAGATCGTCCATCGGGAGGTTGCACAGTGTCAGAGCACCCAGAGCACCCAGAGCAACAGCGGACGCCGGTGGCCGTCATCACCGGTGCCTCAACGGGCCTCGGTGCAGCCGTGGCCGAAGGCCTGGCGGCAAACGGCTGGTCGTTGGTGATCGACGGTCGAGACCCCGGCCCGCTGGCCGGGGAGGCGCTCCGTCTCCGAGCCATCCAGGGCCGAGCCGGCGATGCCACGGTCGTCACTGTGGTCGGCGACGTGGCTGACCCTGGCCACCGCCAACAGCTGGTCGCCGCGGTGGGCGCCCTCCGTCAGGTCGATGTGGTGGTGCTCAACGCCAGCATCCTCGGTCCCAGCCCCCAACCGCTGCTGGCCGACTACCCCCTCGATGTCCTGCGGGCGGTCTACGAGATCAACACCATCGCTCCGCTGGCCATCCTCCAGGACCTGAGCTCGTGGCTGCGGGCCGGGCCGGCGCCCCGGGTGATCGCCGTCACCTCCGACGCTGCCGTCGAGCCTTACCCCGGATGGGGTGGTTACGGCTCATCCAAGGCCGCCCTGGAGCAGCTCAGCGCCATCTGGGGGGCGGAGCAACCATGGTGCCGGACCTGGACGGTCGATCCCGGGGACCTGCGCACCCGCCTCCATCAACAGGCGTTCCCGGGTGAGGACATCTCCGACAGCCCGGAACCGGCGACGGTCGTGCCCGCCATGCTGGCCCTGATCGAATCCGACCGGCCGAGCGGGCGGGTCCGCCTGGACGATGTCACGCTGCATCCCGCCGGCGATACGGGGCCGGCCCGATGACCCCGCCAGCCGTCGTCGACGGCCGTGGTGTGGACGGCCTGGCCTTCGAGCTCCCCCCCGGACTGGAGGCGACCGAGCCACCCGAGGAACGAGGCCTGTCGAGGGATGCCGTCAAGCTGTTGGTCGCCCACCGCTCGGACGGCGCCATCGAGCACCGGACCTTTACCGATCTGCCCTCCATCCTCCGTCCCGGGGATCTGCTGGTGGTCAACACGTCGGCCACCCTCCCCGCCGCCCTCGGCGCCCGCCTGCCGGACGGCACCGCTGCCGCAGTGCACCTTTCCGGCTGTTCGCCGAGTGGTGCCTGGGTGCTCGAGCTGCGTCACCTGCAGGGGTCGGCGACAACCCCGTGGCTCGATGCGCCGGCGGGGATGGTGCTCGACCTCCCCGGCGGCGCCCAGGCCCGGCTCTTCGGCGCCGCCACCGGTGCCGACACCAGCCCCACCCGTCTGTGGACGGCCACCCTGGCGGTGCCCATGCCGGTGTTGGCCTACCTGGCCCGCTACGGACGACCGATCCGGTACGGCTACGTCGCCAGGGACCGTCCGATCGGGGTGTACCAGACTGTCTTCGCCGACCACCCCGGATCGGCGGAGATGCCGAGCGCGGCCCGACCGTTCTCTGCGGAGGTGGTGACCAGACTGGTGGCTCGGGGGGTGAACTTCGCTCCATTCGTGCTCCACACCGGCGTGTCCTCGCCGGAGGCCCACGAGCCCCCGAGCACCGAGTGGTACAGGTTGGCCGAGTCCAGCGCGGCGTTGATCAACGCCACCCGCGCCGCCGGCGACCGGGTCATCGCCGTCGGCACCACCGCCGTGCGCACCATCGAGACGGTGGCCGACGAGTCGGGCCGTGTGCACGCCGCCGAGGGCTGGACCGATCTGGTCATCGGTCCGGGGCGGGGGGTGCGCGCCGTCGACGGGCTCATCACCGGTTGGCATGAACCGCAGGCGTCACATCTCCAGCTGCTCGAAGCGGTGGCCGGGCGCCCTTTGCTGGAAGCGTCCTACACTGCCGCACTGACACGGAGGTACCTCTGGCACGAGTTCGGCGACAGTCACCTGATCCTGCGA
>JALZAH010000544.1 GCA_030948425.1 Actinomycetota bacterium | reverse complement strand
GAGCCAGTCTCCTCGAAGGAGTTGACGAGACCGCTGCATTGCTGGTTGGAGAGGACCTCGCGAACGACGAACGACCTGCTCGGGATCCGTCCTAGCGTTGCTCCGCTAACGTCGCAGAGGGGCCCGCGTGGTGCGCCGGGCCAGGCTTAGGACGGACCCGAGCGGGGTGCGTCCGCTGTAACACAGCCACCCTCAAAAAGCAGTCCAAGAGAATCCATGAGAGAGCGGTCGCTCTATCGGCGGGGTATGACACCAAAGCCGATGACCCTGACCACAAGCTTGCACGGTGGACTCTGGCGGACGCCTTCAGGCAGAATGACCTGGCGAGGGCCACGTCATGACGGTGATGAAGGGTTCGGATGGCACCGGATCTGCCATCCGGTGCCATCGCTACAGGGGCCACGCTGGTCATCGTTGCCGGGGACGGGTGGCGTCGAGCACTACCGTCTACCGTTCTATCCAGCAGCGAGCAGAGGGGCTCTGTGTCGGAGCATTCTTCATTTGAGCATCTGAGTCGCCTTGCGGAGGACGGCGATCGCAACTCTATGGCAAAGCTTGGCCAACTGCCTAAGTCCGAGCAACCGGAATTGGCTCGAGGTTGGCTTGAGCGGGCCGTCAGTTTTGGGAGTTGGGTAGCCGCCGATATCCTCGCCAAATCGGCCAGTGCTGTGGATGAGTCGGCCCGCTGGGGAGAACTCGCGGTCGACCTCGCCGAGGTAGTCGCGCAGGACGGCGATCCCGCCGCTCTGACATTCCTGGCGTGGGAGAAGCGGGACGTAGACCGGGCTCAGGCCATAGCGCTGAGCCGTAGGGCAGCAAACGCTGGAAATGTGGCTGCTATGGGTTGCCTGGCTTCTTGGTTGCGCACGGTTGATCCAGAGGAGGCCGAACGATGGGAGCAGGAAGCGTGCGCAGGCGGTGATGTCAATGGACTTGCCTTGCGGGGTTTTGGGTTGCAGTCCTCGGACGTCGCCGAAGCGATCCGGCTCTTGAAGTTGGCGGCCTAGAAAGGGCACTTGGCCGCGATGGAGCGAGTTGGCGGTCTGTTGCTCAGTCGGGGTAAGGCTGATGAATCACAGCAGTGGTATCGGAGGGCCGCTGAAGCGGGTCTGGTTAGCGCTATGTCGAATCTGGGACGGTCTCTGGTTCATACAGACCTCGAGGAAAGCTTGATCTGGCTAACAAGGGCCGCTGAGAACGGAGATGTCAAAGCCATGAAGAGCTTGGCTGCGAGTCTCGAATATAGGGACTGGGACGGTGCCTTATCCTGGCTACGAAGGGCTTGTGACAGTGGTGACGAGCAGGCATGTCATATATTGGTCGCGGCTCCTTCCAAACGTCCATGGTCGACTCGAACACCTTTGTTGGTCTTGGCGGCTGAGAGAAGCGAGCCCGAAGAGCGAAGAGACATGGACGGGGACATACTCGGTAGCTGGCGACTTGAGGTATTAGGGGAAGTTTGAGGGGCTGGACTGCCCCCCCCCGAGGGTGGCGCGCCCAACAGGTACGCGTCGGTTCCCTGCGATGTCACGCTTCACGACTGCGGTCGGCCCCAGCCGTTAGGTCATTCCTCTGGGCAGGTGGGTGGGGCAAACCTTGTCGTCATGCCCAGCAGCCGGCAAGAGGCGGCGCCGATGTGCCAGGCGCCGCCGCAGATCATGGCGCTGCCGTCGTTGGCGAGGACCCCACTCCTCCTTCGGTTCTGCTTCGATCCCAGCCATGTGCCCGTGGGGCATCAGTCTGTAGCGCACTTGTGACAAATAGTCGTTGACGCACGACAAGCTTGATGCGAGAATGCGACTCATGGCTCCTGACTATCGCAACGACAAGATGCTCAGCGCCGAAGGCCTCGGCATCGCCGCCAGCCGCTACGAGCAGTTCTGCGACGACGAGCTCGACGGTCTCGTCGATGACGCCGAGAAGATCGGGTTCAAGCCGGCCCACCCCCCGCTGCATGAGCTCGACGCCGACATCCGCGACGACATCGCCACCCAAGCCCGCGAGGAATCCGAGCTCATCGGCTTCTGGATCGCCTGGCACTCCGCCGGCGGGTTCCGCCAACTCGAAGCGTCCGGCTGGCACCGGGCCACGATCTACCGAAAGACCCGTGACTTCCGCGACGCCTTCAAAGTCCACCCCGACGAGGCCACCTTCGAATGGATCACCCTCGACCTGCGCCCCCTGTGGCGCCAACGCGTCCTCGACACCATCTCCCACGCCTACGGTGCCGACCCGCCCCCCGACGACGACTACCCATGACCGCCACCACCACCCCCAAGCTCACCACCCGCCCGCTGCGCGAGCTGGTCTCCGGCGTCGACGCCCTCTACCTCTCCGGCACCGGCCAGCCTCGCCCCCAGATCATCGACACCCTCGAGACCATCCGCGGCCTAGTCGGCCAGGTCAACCAGCCGCTGCCGGTCATCATCGACGGCGACCTCACCCTCGTCGTCGCTCCGCACGGGTGGGCAAGTACCGCTACTGCTGGGACCATCCCTCCGCCCGCATCGGGCTCACCACCAGCCGCCACCTCCCCCCCGTGCGGGTCCAACCCCGCTCCGAGTACCTCCACGGCGCCGGCCCCGCCACCGCCATCGACGAGCTCGGTCACCTGGTCGGCCGGCTCTGCGATGACCTGTGCTTCTCGGTGGCCCGCCTCGACCTCTACGCCGACTGGCAAGGCTGGGCTCTGACCCCCGCAGACAAGACCTGCTTCGTGGGCCGGGCCGACACCTCGCGGACCTGGGAGACCGCTGGCAGGGTCACCGGGTTCGACTTCGGGAGCCGCACCAACCACACCCTGATCGCCCGGATCTACGACAAGACCCTAGACGTCAACCGCAAAAGTGCCGACTGGTGGCTACAGATCTGGGGCGAGCGCTACCAGCGCGGCAGCCCGGTGCACCGGGTCGAGTTCGAGTTCTCCCGCCAAGCACTGCGTGAGTTCGAGCTCACCACCGCCGCCGAGACCCTCGCCGCCCAAGCGGACCTGTGGGCCTACGCCACCGAGCAATGGCTCACCCACCGCACCCCCAGCACCGTCCCGGTGGCCGATCAGCCCGACCTGGACGCAGATCCAGCATCCTAGCCTGCGCCAACATCCCGCCGGCGTGCAGCGCCTCCGGGCTGCGAAGCGAGCCGGGTCCATCCGCCGCCTCCTGCCCGCCATAACCGGCTACCTCGCCGCCTTCGCCGCCCTCGCCGACACCAACACCATCGACGACACCCTCACCGCCCTCGACGGCCCCCTCCGCGACTACGAGACCATCAGCCGCACCCCCCTTCATCGAACGCATCGAATGCCGGCGACACATGAGCGGTCAGCCGTGACCTCGCCGGGAGCAGACCGGCGCCGGGGGCATTGTCGAGAGGACATGATGGGCGAGCGGACCCACGACGCTCCCGCCGAGATGGTCTGCCACGGTTCGACCGGGTTGGAAGGTCATGGCCGAGGTGGCGGGGCGTCCGGCGAAGCCGGTAAGCCCCGGCCAGGATCCGCCGAGGACTCGTCAGCATCAGGCGTTGGCGGTACCGGTCCACTTCCAGTCGACGGCGCACCGCTGTTGCTCACCCTCGAGCAGGCGGCAAAGACCCTGTCGGTCGGACGCACGACCTACAGCCTGCTGGCCGCCGGCGTGCTGGCCAGCGTCCAGATCGGCCGTTGTCGCCGTATCCCCTACGCCTCCGTGCGCGCCTACGTCGACGGCCTCCAGGCGATGAGCAGCCCGGCCGTAAGGCCGCCAGCTGCGGCAAGCCGCAAGCTGTCACACCGATCACCCAAGATGCGACGGCGATACGTGGAACCGGTCACGGCTTGAACCGGGGGCGAAACCATCGAGGCGATGCGCCTCCCACTCGCCGCCGACGACCCGGCGACCGACAAGGTCGAGCCATCAACCAGGAGGGCTGATATGGCGCCCAACACGAAGATCGACAGTGTGCGGCGGATAGGGGCGGGGGGCGGCACTAGCGATGGCCAGCATCGCCAAACGAAGCATCGACGCCGGCGCGCGCTATGACGTTCGCTGGCGGGTCCCTGACGGCACGGTCTGGACCAAGACATTCCGCAGACGATCCGACGCCGACACCTTCCGCCGCCACGTGGAGGCCCAGGAGCTGGTCGGTGTCGTTACTGACACCCGACTGGGAACGATCAACCTGTCGGAGCTCGCCGAGGAGTGGCTTCGCTCCGTGCCCACCAAGCGGGCCACGTCGGCTGAGCGGGACCGGTCGATCCTCGCCTGCCACGTCCTGCCCGTCCTCGGGGCCCGTCAGGTCCGCAGTATCACCCGTCGGGACGTCCAGGGCCTGGTCGACACGCTGGCGGTGTCGCACGCCCCGTCGACAGTCGCCCGGATGTTCTCCAGCCTCCGAGCCTTGCTTTCCTACGCCGAGCGGTCCGAGATGATCGCCCGCAACCCGACCAAGGGCGTCCGGCTGCCCCGGGTCCCGCTCGTCTCGCGCCCGGTGCTCGACGCCGACCAACTCAGCGCCGTGGCCGACGCCCTAGGGCCTGATCAGGCGCCACTGATGTGGCTGGGGGTGGTGCTCGGGCTGCGCTGGGGTGAGGTGGCGGGCCTGAGAGTGGGACGGATCGACTTCCTGCGCCACTCGGTCACCGTGGCCGAGCAGCTGGGCCGGGACCTCCGCACAGGACCGCCCAAATCTGAAGCCGGCCGGCGGACCCTCGCTGCGCCCGCCTGGCTCATCGATGATCTGGCCGCCCTGCTGGCCCGCCGGAGTGTCGATGCCAGCCGGGGCAACGAGCTGGCATTTGTCACCAGCGACGGAGCCCCGCTGTTCTACACCTCGTGGCGACGGGCCGTGTGGGTCCCCGCGGTCACGGCCGCCGGCCTGCCCGGCCTGCGCTTCCATGACCTGCGATCGAACGCGGCCACGGCCCTCGTGGCGGCCGGCGTGGACCTCAAGACGACCCAGACCCGGATGGGTCATGCCAACCCCTCGCTGACCCTGGCGGTGTACGCCCGGGCCACAGCGGAGGCTGACCGGCTGGCCGCCGACGCCGTCGGAGAGCGCTTTCATCCGCGCGATGGACGCGCGATATGGCCCCACACGAACCCACTCAAGATGATCGCCGACAACTCCGAAACCACCCGCTGAGCTGGGCAAACACTCGTGTACCCCCAACGGGATTCGAACCCGTGCTGCCGCCTTGAAAGGGCGGTGTCCTGGGCCGCTAGACGATGGGGGCCGGAGTAGCCCGAATCCTATCGGGACGGAGGTGTCGAGCCCTGACGCTGAGACGTCGACTGCGTGGAGCTTGGCGGAGTCGTCAGAGAAGGTGTCGATTCGGGCCGGGACGCTCAGTCACCGGCTAGTGCTTCGATCACGTCACCTTGGACGAAGGTGAGGAACTCGTAGATCTGGCCTTCGGTGCTCGACCGGTCGATTTCCGAATCGTCGCTCAGGTGCAGCCGGGTGCCGAGGGTGAGGCGGAGCTGGTTGAGGGCCCGCATCCAGGCGTTGAGCTGCTCCTCGCTCAGCTCCGTCGCCTGTGCGCTCTCCGCCAGGGTGGCCAGGGCACCGCGGTGGTTGTTGACCAACTCATCGGTCATGAGCCGGCGGTACTCCTCTGAGTGCTCGAGGTTGTCGACGCCCTGGTAGGCCGGAGGAAACGAACGGTGCAGCCCGGGGTTGTCAGGATTCTTCAACAGCTCGGTGAGCTGGTCGGCCAGGTGGACGAGCAGATCTCGTTCGTGGGGCCCCAGGTTGATGGCATAGCGGCCCCCGGCGATGCGGCGGATCGGCGGCTTGGCGAAGAGCATCTAGCTGTCCTGTTCCAGGGTCGCCCACAGGCCGTGCTCGTGGAGGCGAAACACGTCGAGCTCGGCTTTCTCCCGGGGGCCGTCGGCGACGACCGCCTTTCCGGTGAGGTGCACGTCGAGCATCAGCTTCTGGGCCTTGGTCTTGCTGTAGCCGAATAGCTTCTGGAACACGAAGGTGACGTACGACTGCAGGTTGATGGGGTCGTCCCAGACGATGACCTTCCACGGGCGGTCCGGTTCGACTCGGGAGCGGATCTCCGGTTCGTCGACCTCCACCGGGGCGGAGGCGGGCATGGCGGGGGGCACGGTCGACCTCCTCAGCTACCGATGCGGGCGCCGACCGCCGACCCGTGGCCATGAGCGGCGTCGTCAGGGATGATGGAAGGGCCCGGGGGACTGTCGGCCGGGACGGGGAATGGCGCCCGGGTGGTCAAACCGAGGTAGAAGTCGAGCGTGGCCACCACGACGGCAACGGAGCCGGCGATGTGGATCTCGACGAGCCCTGAGGGAACCCCGGTGGCGTACTGCACATAGCCAAGGATGCCCTGGGCGAGGAGGACAGCCAAGAGGATCTCCCCCCGGCGAAGGAGCGCTCGAGGGGCGCCACTGTGGGCCAGCCACCACACCATGATGACAGTGAGCCCGACGAAGGCCTCGGCGGATGTGCCGTGGATCTGGGCGACGTCGTGGAGGTTGAGGGCGAAGCGGCGGGCTTGGGGGTCGCCGCCATGGGGCCCGGTGGAGGTGACGATGGTGCCGAGGACGACGACGACGCTGACGGCGACAACGAGGAGCTGGGCCAACCGGCGCTGGCCGGCGGAGACCATGAGCCGGGGGAGGCCCGCCGGTCGGGCGCTACCGGGGCTCCGGGGAATGTCCTCGTCGGCCATGCCCGCCCGGTGATGGAGGACCACGGCGTTGGCCAGGAAGACCATGGCGAGCACGAAGTGGGCGCTGACCAGCTGCGGGGCCAGCTTATCCAAGACGGTGATCCCCCCGAGGACGATCTCGGCCAGCACCCCGCCGATCAATCCCACGGACAGCCAGGTCAGGTCTCGTCTACGTCGGACCCGGATCAGTGCACCGATCACGGCCACGACGGCGACGATGCCAATCCCGGCGTTGATCAACCGGTTGGCGAACTCGATCCACGGGTTGATGGCGAGGGGCGCGACCACACTGGTCGATGTGCACTTGGGCCAGGTCGGACAGGCCAGACCCGAGCCGGTGAGGCGGACGGCAGCACCGGAGACGATGATGAGGATCATCACCCAGACCGCTACCCTGGTGATCATGCGGAACTCGCGCGGCGACAGCCGGCGGTGACGCACCACCCGGTAGACGTGGTGGGCGGAGGACCGCAGCAGGGTCGGTGACATCGTCGCTCAGACTAGGACCGAAGGGGGGGGTTGTCCCCAGCCGGGGCGGCATTGTCGCTCGCCGACGGGCTGCCGTAGTCTGACGGGCGATGCCCCCCCCTGTCCTTCGCCCGCCGGAGGCCCGTTGAGCGCCGCCACCGCCGTGTCGACGGGCCTGACGTCGGGCCCGGGCCACCGGTCTATCGGTGCCCGCCTGGCCGCCTTCGTGGCCCTGACCAAACCGCGGATCATCGAGTTGCTGCTGGTCACCACGCTGCCGACCATGTTCGTCGCCGCTCGGGGCCTGCCTTCGGTGTCACTCATGGTGGCCACCCTGATCGGTGGCACGCTCGCTGCTGGGGGGGCCAACGCCATCAACATGTTCGTCGATCGGGACATCGACGCCGTCATGCATCGCACCGCCACGCGCCCGTTGGTCACCGGCGCAGTGTCACCGGCGTCCGCCCTCGTCTTCGCCATCAGCCTGGAGTTGACCGCCTTCGTCGAGTTGTGGACCGCCGTCAACCTGCTCTCGGCCGTTCTGGCGGTCAGCGCCACGCTGTTCTACGTCTTCGTCTACACCCTGTGGTTGAAGCGCTCGTCGCGCCAGAACATCGTGATTGGGGGGGCCGCCGGGGCCGTCCCGGTCCTGGTCGGTTGGGCGGCGGTCACGGGGACCGTCGGGCTGGCCCCCATCCTGCTGTTCGCTCTGATCTTCGTGTGGACCCCTCCGCACTTCTGGGCTCTGGCCATCAAGTACCGAGAGGACTACGCGTCGGTCGATGTGCCGATGATGCCTGTCGTGGCCACCTTCGAGCGCACCGCCCGGGAGATCCTTGCCTACTCGGTGCTGGTCGTGGTCGTCTCCGCCGCCTTCGGCTGGGCGGCGCACATGGGCCCGCTGTACTGGGTGACGGCTGCTACCACCGGGGCCGCCTTCGTCGGCTTCGCCATCCGCCTGTATCGGGGACGGACCGAGCGCCGGGCCATGGCCCTGTTCCACTGGTCGATCAGCTACGTCACCCTGCTGTTCGCGGCCATGGCCGTGGACGAGCTCGTCCGCCACTGAGCATGCCTGCGGTGATGGGCGGCGATCGGGCTGTCTGGGCTCATTCCCACCGGAACGTGACGCCGGCGGCGAGCGGGGCGGCGAGGGCCCATACGGCAAGCACCACCCAGGCCCGACCGGGTACGACGGCCCCGGCGGCCAACGAGGCATGCAGAGCATCGGAGAGGGCACCGGAGGGAAGCGCCCGGGCCACGGTCCGCAAAGGTGCAGGGAGGCGGCTGAGGGGGATGACCATGCCCCCGAGGAGCAGCAGGACCAGATAGAGGCCGTTGGCGCCGGCGAGGGTCACCTCGGCGCGCAGCGTGCCGGCCATGAGCAGGCCGAGGCCGGCGAAGGCGATGGTGGCGATCACGATGGCCACGACGGCAAGCGCCGGGTTGCCCGAAGGGTCCCAACCGAGGGCCAGGGCCACGGCCACCACCACCACGGTCTGGAGGAGCTCCACGACGAGGATGGCGACGGTCTTGGCGCCGAGCAAAGCTGGGCGACCGAGGGGGGTGGACGCCAACCGCTTCAGAACCCCGTACTGGCGTTCGAAGCCGGTGGCTATGCCCAGGCTGACCATGGATGTCGACATGACCGCCAGGGCCAGGATCCCGGGGGCGAGGAACGTCACCGGGTCGCTGACCCCGGCGGGCTTGGGGAGGACGTCGACCAGGGAGAAGAACACCAGCAGGCCGACAGGGATCCCGAGGGCCAACAGCAGCGAATCGCCTCGGCGCAGGGTCATGCGTACCTCGGCAGCGGACTGGGCGGCCAGCGCCCTCACCCGGACCGCCGTCGTGGGGAGCGCGATCCTCTTGCCTGGACCTCGGTCGGCTCTGCGGTCAGGCGGAGGAACACGTCCTCGAGCGTTTCACGGCCGGCTCGCAGATCGGCGAGGGCCAGGTCGCGCTCGGCCAGCCAGGCGGTGATGGCAGCCACCCGGGCCGGGGTGGCGGCGGCGTCGACCACATACTCGCCGGGCCGATCCTCGACCACCTTGGCGTCAACCGCCACCGCCAGAGTGGCGACGTCGAGGCCGGGGGCGGCGCCGAAGTGCACCTGGTTGCCGGTCCCCATCCTGACCAGCTCGGCCGGCGAGCCCTCGGCGACGACCCGTCCCCCGTCGACGATGATCATCCGGTCGGCCACTCGCTGGGCTTCTTCCAGTTCGTGGGTGGTGAGCAGCACGGCAACACCCGATGAACGCAATTCGGCGATGACGTCACGCACTGCTCGCCGACCCCTGGGATCGACCCCGGCCGTGGGTTCGTCGAGGAACGCCACCTCGGGGCGGCCGACGAGGGCGAGGGCCAGGGCCAGACGCTGCTGTTCTCCTCCCGAAAGGCGACGCCACGGAGTCGTACCGGCAGACTCCAGATCTACCAGGCGGAGCAGGTCGTCGGGATCGGCGGGGTTCTTGTAGTAGCGGGAGAACAGCCGCAGGGCTTCGGTCGGTCCCATGCCCGGCCAGATGCCGCCGCGCTGCAGCATCACTCCCATGCGCCGGCGGAGGCTGCGGTGATCGCTGACCGGATCGAGCCCCAGGACTCGAACCGTGCCGCTGGTGGGTCGGTGGTACCCCTCGAGGGTCTCCACGGTGGTCGTCTTGCCCGCACCGTTGGGCCCCACGACGACGACGACCTCGCCGGCCTCCACCCGCAGGTCGACCCCGGCCACGGCCCGGGTCGGCCCCCGGTGCACCACCAGGTTCTCGACGTCCACGGCCAGCATGGGATGCGACGGTACCGCCCGGGGGGGACAACCAAGCCCCGGTCGGCCTCATCGCCGGTTCTCGGTGATCTCTGGAGCAAAGGTTCCCGCTTCGTGCTCTCCGTCGGCGATGATGCCTGCATGCCCGATCCCGGACCCGAGGTGACGCTCATCCGCCACGGTGAGACGAGCTGGAGCGCCCGCTTCCGGCACACCGGCCGCACCGACCTGAAGCTCTCCGAGACCGGGGAGGCACAAGCGGGGATGCTCCGAGAGCTGCTTCCCGAGCGCCCCTTCGATGTGGTGGCCACCAGCCCGCTGCGTCGGGCCCAGGACACCGCCGCCCTCGCCGGGCTGCACGTCACGGATATCGTTGATGACCTGCGGGAATGGGACTACGGCGATCTCGAGGGTCTGACCACACCGCAGATCCGCCAGCAGTTCCCCGACTGGACCATCTGGAGCGGACCGTGGCCCGGTGGTGAGACGGCCCTCGAGGCTGCGGAGCGAAGTGACCGGGTGGTGGCATGGATCCTGGGCCTGCCTGCCGAGACCCGGGTGGCCCTGGTGGCCCACGGCCACATCCTGAGGGTGCTGGCCGCCCGTTGGTTGGGCGCCGAGGTCACGACCGGACGGATGTTGGCGCTGGACACGGCCAGCGTCAGCGAGCTCGGCTGGGAACACGATCGGCCGGTGGTCAGACGGTGGAACCTGACGGTCGGTTCGCTGCGCGTCACCACCGGGTGACACCTGCCTGTCTGGCCCACCCGGGCCGTCCGGCGATCGCCGCCTGTCTTCGCTGCGGGCGGCCCCTGTGCGGAGACTGCGCCCACGAGAGCACTGGACACTGGCGCTGCGCATCGTGCGCCCGCCTCCCGGCCGGGACCGCCCCCCTCGCCGCCTGGAACGAGCAGCGGACCGCTCCCACATCCCCGCCTCGTCGACCGTCCCGTTGGCCTCACCGACGACCGACACGAGCCAAAGAGGCACGGACCAACGGAGCACGGGCCCACCGGACACGAGCCGACCGGACACGGGCCAACCGGGGGGTAGCCGCCGCAGGTGGCCCCCTCGGCAACACCCCCCTCTCACCGGTGGTCCTGGGCCTTGTCGTGGTCAACGTCGTCATCTTCTTGATCAGCAGGGCCGACCCGGCCGGGTCCTACCTCCGCTTCGCCATGATCCCCGTAAGGATCCATGACGGTCAGTGGTACCGGCTGGTCACCGCCGCCTTTCTCCACGTCAACACCGAGCACATCTTGTTCAACATGATCACCCTGTTGGTCATCGGCTCGCCTGTCGAGGCCCTGGTGGGACGGTTCCGCTTCGGTGCCATCTACCTGATCGCCGGCATCGGCGGGTCGGTGTGCTCCTACCTGCTGTCCGTGCCCGGCATCGAAGGGATCGGGGCGTCGGGAGCGATCTTCGGTCTGTTCGGAGCGTACGCCGTCTTGGCCCGTCGCCACCGGTTCGACACCCGCCTGGTGCTCATCCTGATCGTCATCGAGCTGGGGATCAGCTTCATCGACCCCGGGATCGACTGGCGAGCCCACATCGGCGGACTTCTCGTCGGAGCGTTGCTGACCTGGGTTTTTACGGTGGTCGGCGGTTGGTTGGGGCTTCGTCGACTGGCGGGTGAGCTGCTCGGTTCGACAGCGGTGCTGGGGATGCTGGCCTTGTTGGTCACGCTCCCGCCTGGCCATGTCAATCTGTGATATCTCGTTGCTTTTGAGACGTCAGTCAGCGCAGCTCTTAGGAATCTCTCAGGTTACGCTCGGGTGACCTTCAGGAAGACTGGGCACACTGCTTGACGATGGATACGTGCCGCCCGACCTTCCGGACCTCGTGGCGTGGCCACCGATGGCACCTCCATGAGATGAGCTCCGTTGTCTGACACGCTTCGTGTGGGCGTGTCGGGACGGTCCGCGGCTGCCACGGTGGTCGAGTCGGGAGCGCCTGAAGAGACGGCTGGCTCGCTGAGCGCCGTTCCGCCGGCCGCCGACATGGCCGCCGCAGGAACACCAGACGGGCCCTCGGGGCGGGGGGGGCACCTCTGGCAGGCCGACATCGTGCGCCTGCTCACCTTCGCCGCCGTCATCGTCGTCCACTCGTTGGCCTTCACCGAGGAGCCCACCGACGGCGTGGCCGCCGGCGTCATGATGATGCTGCAGTTCGGCCGGGAGGTCTTCTTCGCCCTCACCGGCTTCGTGTTGGTCTACTCCTGCCTGGGCAAGCCGTTCCGGACCCGGACGTTCTGGCGGAAGCGCTTCTTGTATGTCGGCGTGCCCTACGTGGCGTGGACGGTCATCTACTACGCCTTCACGTTCGTCAGCGGCCCCCACTCGCCGTTCTCGTGGGTGACCCTGGG
>JALZAH010000527.1 GCA_030948425.1 Actinomycetota bacterium | reverse complement strand
GCGCCAGGGTGTGGCCGTAGTTGAGCAGAGCCCGGGAACCGGATTCGCGCTCGTCGGAGCTCACCGCCGCCGCCTTGGCCCCGACGCAGGCCGCCACCGCATCCTCGGGGGCCAGGTCCCCCAGCCCGGCCACCACGAGGAAGGCGTACTTGGCCATCTCCCCCAGGCCGCTGCGGTACTCACGGGGGGGCAGGGTGCCCAGCGTCTCGATGTCGCAGAGCACGGCGGCCGGCTGCCAGAACGCACCGACGAGGTTCTTGCCCTCGGGCAGGTTGACGCCGGTCTTGCCGCCAATCGCCGCATCGACCTGTCCCAGGAGGGTGGTGGGTACATGCACCACGGGGACGCCGCGGTGGTACACGGAGGCGGCGAAGCCGGCCACGTCGGTCACCACCCCACCTCCGACGGCGACGACCACGTCCGCCCGGCTCAGACCCCACGAGACCCACTGCCGGCACAGCACCTCGACCGTCTCGAGGTTCTTGGCCTCCTCGCCGTCGTCGATCACGAAGGTCCGGGCTTCGATCTCGGGATCGACGGTCCAGCCCACGGCCGCCTGGGTGACGATGGCGGCCCGCCGGGCCCCGACGGGGATCCATTCCCCCAATCGGTGCCTAGCGCCATGGCCCACCACGACCGGGTAGGACCGTGAGCCAAGAACCACCCTGATCTCATGCATCGCCGGCCTGCTTGCGCCATCCGGCGGCTCGCAGCGCCTCGACGATCACGTCGACCACCTCATCGGGGCGGCGCCCGTCCACGTCGACGATCAACTCGGCGACGGCGGCGTAGACGGGACGACGCTGCTCGTAGAGGCGGGCCAGGGCGGCACGGGCATCACCGTCGAGGAGGGGCCGACCGTCACCTGACCCCACCCGGTCCGCCAAGGTGGCCAGCTCGGCGCGCAACCACACCACCAGCCCGGCGTGGCCGACGACCGCTCGGTTGCCCGCCTCGAGCAGAGCACCGCCGGCGACGGCCACCACCACCGGTTCGGGCGTCGCTGCCGCCTCCCTCAACACCGAGGACTCCTCGACACGGAACGCTGGCTCTCCCTCCGTCCTCCAGATCTCGGGCACCGTCAGCCCTCGACGACGGACGATCTCCTGGTCGCTGTCGAGATATGGCCAGCCGAGTCGTTCGCCCAGTGCCGAGCCCACCGTCGACTTGCCGGCCCCCATCATCCCGATCAGGAGGATCCGGGGAACCGTGGCGCTGATCATGCCAGTGTCGCCACGTACGACTCGGCGTTGCGCCGCATCTCGTTCACCGAGTCACCGCCGAACTTGCGAAGCGCTTCGCCGGCCAGGGTCAGGGCCATCATCGTCTCGGCCACCACCCCCATGGCCGGGACTGCGGTGACGTCGGTCCGCTCCTTGAACGACACCGTCTCCTCTTTGGTGACCGTGTCAACGGTCTTGAGGGTGGGCCGGTTCAGGGTGGCGAGGGGCTTCATGGCCACCCTGGCAACCACCGGCTCGCCGTTCGACATCCCACCCTCGATGCCGCCGCTCCAGTTGGTCACCCGCCGGTAGGTCTGGCGCTCGGCATCCCAGCCGATGGCGTCATGAGCGTCGGAGCCGCGCCGTCCGGCGACGTCGAAGCCGTCACCGATCTCGACAGCCTTGACCGCCTGGATGCTCATGAGGGCCCCGGCCAGGGCCCCGTCGAGCTTGCGATCCCAGTGGACATGGCTGCCAAGGCCGACGGGCACGCCGTAGGCGATCACCTCGACGACACCTCCGAGCGAGTCGCCCACCTTGGCCGCCGCCTTGATCTCGGCGACCATGGCTTCCTCGGCGTCGCCGTCGAAGCAACGTACCTGGGAGGCGTCGATGGCCTCCAGGTCGACCGGTCGGGGGCGGCGGGGCGTCACCGACGCGGCCGATCCCAACGCCACCACGTGGCTGATGACGCTGATGCCCAATTCGGCGAGGAGGGCCTTGGCCACCGCTCCGGCCGCCACCCGGGCAGCTGTCTCGCGAGCGGACGCCCGCTCGAGGACGTTGCGGGCATCGTCGAAACCGTACTTCTGCATGCCGGGCAGATCCGCATGGCCGGGGCGGACCTTGGTCAGCGGCTTGTCGGTCCCCCCTGGGCCGGGCGACATCTCTTCGATCCACCTGGGCCACTCGGTGTTGGCTATCTCGACGGCCAGTGGAGAACCGAGCGTCTGACCGTGGCGGACCCCGCCGATGAGAGTCAGCTCGTCGCGCTCGAAGCGCATCCGGGGACCGCGGCCGTAACCCAGGCGGCGCCGGGCCAGCTCTTCGCCGATGGCCTCGACGGTGACGTCCAGGCCGGCCGGCAGGCCCTCGACGATGACGACCAGACCCTGGCCGTGGGATTCCCCGGCGGTCAAGAAGCGCAGCACGCCGTCATGGTAGGCCACGGCATCGAGCAGCCCTACCACGCTCGGGCCCGCCACCAGGACCATCTGACGCACCACGGCCAACCGGCGCCGCCTGGCGTTCCCTACCGAAGATGTGTCAGCGGTGACCCTCCCACAGGGCCCGCTCGTCGCCGCGGGGGTCGTCGACGAGGGCGGATTCGGTGTCGAAGGTCATCGTCGCCCGTCGCCGGCGGTCATAGGGATCCCATCGGGGATCCCCGTCGGTAACGAAGTCGACCCAGGCCCGATGCATGGTGTCGGCCAGGCCCTGGGGCAGCACCTCGTCGTCGGCGAACAGGCTGGGACCGTGCTGGGCGCCCAGGTGGTCGAACACGAACGGGATCTCGATGGCGTGACAGGCGCCCAACTTGCCGTCGAAGGCCGCCGATGCCCAGGCGAACTCGTAGGCGTAGGTCCTCCCTCTGCGCTCGGAGCGAGCCTCGGCCAAGCGGATGGCGGGGATCCTGAAGAACCAGTCGGATCCCAGGTCGCAGAGCAGCGCCCCGGGCGACTGACCGCGCCGATTGGCCCGGTACAGGTCGGTAGCTCCTGCCGGCGCCGACCAGCCGGCGGCCGCCATATCGACCACGTTGTCGTCGATGAGCTCGAACATGCCGGTGGGGACGACGAACAACCGCTGCTCGTCGCGATTGGTCCCCACCAGGAGATCGACCTCGTTTCCGCCGCCGGCGGCGATCACGTCGATGGGCAACCCGGAGAGGACCTCGCCGTCGATGATGGGCTCGAAGACCATCACGTTGGTGGCCACCTCCGCCCACCGCTGCGGGTCGGGGTTGCGCTGAGGACCGGCAGCCAATTCGTTCTGGGCCTCGAGGAGCCGGTCGAGGGGCACGCCGGCCATGGCCGTGGCCGTGGGGGCGACACCGAGACCCTCGGCCAGGTAGCCGCTGAGACGGCGGGCGGTGACCTCGCTGAGGGCGTGATGGCCGGCGCCGCTCTGGGCGATGGCCCGATGGAACAGTCCGGTCGCGGACGGCATGGCCAGCAGCGACACGACGCTCATGGCTCCCGCCGACTCGCCGGCCACCGTGACCCGGTCGGGGTCACCACCGAAGACGGCGATGTTGTCACGCACCCAACGCAGAGCGGCGACCTGGTCGAGCAGACCGCGGTTGGGCGGCGCCCCCTCCAACCACGAGAACCCGTCGATTCCCAAGCGGTAGTTGATGGTCACGGTGACCACGCCGTGGCGGGCGAAGGTGTCGCCGGCGTAGTCGGCCACCGCCCCCGACCCGTACTGGAACGCCCCCCCGTGGATCCACACCAGCACCGGGAGTCCACTCCGCCCCGGGTCCGGGGTCCACACGTTCAGGTTGAGGCACGCTTCGCCGTCGATGGCCGGCTCGGGCAACAGCCGGTCCATCGGCACCGGATAGCCGGTCTTGAGGGCGGTGGGGCCGTAGGCGGTCGCCGGGCGGACGCCCTCCCACGGCGGGACGGGTGCGGGAGCGGCGAATCGATGCGGACCGTAGGGGTCGGCGGCATAGGGGATGCCCAAGAAGGCGGCCACGTTGTCGACCCAAGAGCCCTCGACCGCTCCCGACGTGGTGGAGATGGTGGTCAACGAGCGCCGGGAACCGAGGACTTCGCAACGGTGGCCGCGGTGGGGCCGGTCGTGGTGGTCGTCGACCCCGCAGTGGTCGGAGCTGTCGGAGTGGGCGGAGTCGGCGGATGCGGAACCACGGGTGACGCCGGGCGAGCCGTCGCCGGGGTGGCCGGCTCGGTCACCGGGGCCACGCCAGGAGGTGGAGCGGTCTGGGACGGCACAGCGCCCAGGGTGGGGACGACAGCATTGGGCACCGTGGCCAGAATCGGGGCCCGGGACGGGACCGGGGTGCCCGGGGAGTGGACCCGCCCGAAGCCGACAAGGTCCGAGAACCAGATGGATGAGACCCGAACCACGTCACCGGTGTGGGGGGCGTTGATCATCAGTCCGCCGCCGATGTACATGCCCATATGGTGGACGTCGGCACCGAAGAACACCAGATCCCCGGGACGCAGATCGGACAGCGGCACAGGGATGGCGTAGCTGTCCTGATCGATCGCCACACGGGGGACGGACACGCCCGCTTTGTTCCAGACGAACTGGGTCAAACCCGAGCAGTCGAAGGTGGCGGGTCCTGTGGCACCGTAGACGTAGGTCTTGCCCAACTCGGAGAACAGCCACGTCAGGGCCACCGAGGTGGTGGCCACCGGCGGCGGGATGGGCGCAGCGGGCGCGAACTGCAGGCTGGAGGCAGCCGCCAGATCCTTGCCGGCCTGCTGGGACACACTGGTGGCCTCCGTCTGGAGGGTGCGGGCGGTGGCGGCATCCAGGGTGGCCAACTCATTGCGCATGGCCGTCACCTGGTCGGCGGCGGCCGCCGTGGTCTGTGCTGCGTATCCGGCGGCGGCGTCGGCCGCCCTCTGGTCGCTACGAGCCGCTGCCGCCGCCCGCTCGGCGTTGGCTGCCGCCTGCTTCCGTTCGGCCAGGATGCCGTTCGGCGACAAGGCAATCTGTTCGCCGATCACGGCGGCCATCACGGCATCACCGTTCCCGGCCTGCAGGTCGGGCACAGCCGATGGTCGTCCACTCATGTACAGGCTGAGCGTCGCTTGGCGCAGTGCGCCGTCCAGCGACTTGACGCCGGCGCGCAGCTGGCCCGCCGCCTGGTCGGCTTTGGCGGCTCGGGCGTCGGCGGCAGTGGCGGCCGCCGTCGCCTGGGAGGCGGTGACGGTGTCGCCGTTGACGTTGGCCTCGACGCCGGAGAGTCCCGTCTGTAGCGGCGCCGCCTTCTGGCCGGCGGTGATCAGGGCAATGGCCCGAGCCAGGAGCACGGCGGGATCCTGACCGGCGGTGATCGCCCGGTCGACTGGGGGAATGGCGGGTAGGGGAACGTCTTTGATGGCTGCCGCGGTGGCCGCCGCCTGGGCTGCCTGGCTCGCCGCTGGCGGGGGAGCGCCAGTCGTCGCCGGGGGGCTGGGCACCGGGGCTCCGGCGGCCGCCGCAGTCCCGGCGGGGAAGCTGGCCATGGCGACAACCACCACGGCGACGGACAGCGTCCGCTGTCGGGCCCAAGTCATGCGTCGATGGCGCCGGTCGTCGACGCCGCCCAGCTCGGTCCCGCTGCCGCTCGCCGTGGTCGTCCCCTTCCCCCTCACGCCGGCCGAGCATAGGGCTTCGTCCCCCACCCCGTCAGCCACCACCGGGTCTGTCCTCCTGGTCGCGCCTGGCCAGTTCGGCCCGCCCGGCGTCGGCCATCACCTGAAGCGGCGCCGTCTGGCCGGTCCAGGCCGCAAACTGTCGGCCGGCCTGGTGCAGGAGCATCCCGAAACCGTTGGCCGTCCTGGCTCCTCGGTCGGCGGCGGCGGCCAGCAACGGTGTCACCGCCGGGGCGTAGATCAGATCGACAACCAGTTGTCCGGCGCCGATCCTCGTGACATCGAGGGTCAGTGGGAGGGGGGCAGCCCCGGCACCCCCGGAATGCGCGGAGCCCGCCCCACCCGAACCCGCCCCCCGGCTCATGCCCACCGGGGTGGCGTTGACCACCAGATCGGCGTCGCCGATCTCGTCGATTTCCCCCACCCGGCCCCGGTGCCCGGCCAGAGCGGCGGTGACCTGGGAGGCGTCACCGTTGCGGCCCATGACGATGACCTGGCCCGCTCCGGCCTCGGCCAGGGACAGCGTGACGGCGCGGGCCGCCCCTCCCGTGCCGAGCACGACGCAGCGGCGCCCAGTCGGATCCCAGGCTTCCTCGGAGCGCAGGGCGTCGATCAGCCCAGGCCCGTCGGTACTGTCACCGACCATCATCCCGTGGGTGGCGACGACCGTGTTGACGGAACCCAGCCGTCGGGCAGTCGGGCTGACGCGGTCCAGCTCGGAGATCACCGCCTGCTTGTGGGGCATGGTGACCGAGAGCCCGACCACCCCGAGCACCCGGGCGGCGTCGATGACGCGATGCCCGTCGCCTGCTGCCACCGGGAAGGCCACGTACACCCAGTTCAGGCCTGTCTCAGCCAGAGCGGCGTTGTGCAAGACCGGCGACAGCGAGCGGTGGACCGGGTCGCCGATCACCCCCAGGACGGAGGTGGCCGCCGTCGGGGGGGACCGGACGGGCCCCCGGCTCAGCAGAGCTTCACCGCCTTGCACTGGTTCTCCAGGCCCTGGAAGCCGGCGTTGGTCGAAGCGAAGCCGAGCTGACCGTTGGGGCTGACCTCCACGAAGTACAGGTAGTTGGTGCTCGGCGGCTTGGCCGCAGCTCGCAGCGACGGCAGACCGGAATTGGCAATCGGTGTGGGTGGCAGGCCCTTGTTGAGCCGGGTGTTGAACGGGTTGGCCTGGTTGTAGTCGATGGTGGCGATGTTGACCTTGGGGTCGGCCTTGCGCAGGGCGTAGACCAACGTCGAGTCGGCGCCCAGGGTCATGGCCTTGGCCAGGCGGTTGTAGATGGAGCTGGCCACCGGCCCTCGGTCAGGGTCCAACTTGGCCTCCCGCTCGACGATGGATGCCACCTTGACCACGTCGTAGGGCGTCACGTGCAACGCCGCGGCATCCTGAGCCAAGCCCAGCTGGCTGGCCTCATCGTTGAATGCCCCGACCATCTTCTCCAACACGTCGACCTCGGACATACCCGTGGCGATGTCGTAGGTGGCCGGGAAGAGCAGACCCTCGAGGTTGTTCGATCCCGGTGCCTCGTACGGTGAGCGGACCGTACCGTGGTTCGCCGCATCGAGGAACTTCTGAGCTGAAAGATGCAGGCTGGACAGGCCGGCGATCCGCTGGGCGATGTCCGCCAGGGTGTAACCCTCGGGGACGGTGAGGCGCACGTACACCTTGGGTGGCCCGGCTTCGAGACTGGCGACCACCGAGCCGTAGCTCTCGTTCTTGGCCAGTTTGTAGGTGCCGGGCAGCAGAGATGCTGCGCCCTTGATCTTCACGTAATAGGGGAACAGCCCCCCGTCTTTGATGATCCCCTTGGTGGCCAGGAGAGAACCGATCTTCGCCGACGATGAGTTTGGGGGGACCACGACGGCCACCTTGGAGCCGGGATGACCGCCGGGGCTGACCTGATGTCGCACGTAGGTCAGACCGACGACGACAAGGAGGATCACCACGCCAAAGGCACCGAGCAGGGTCGAGCGAACCCGGTGCCGGCGCCGGGGCGGGGATCCACCCGGCCGCTGGTCGCCGATGAGAGGATCGTGCTCAGGGCCCAACAGGCCGGCCGCCACCAGATCCTCGGCATTGAGATAGTGGTCCTGGACGTCGTCGGAGCGATGGTCGATCACCACGAAGTCCCCATCGGGGTCGGCGCTCGTCGTCTGGGGATGACGCTGACCGTTGCCGCCCACCCCGGTGGCCACCGCCCCCGTACCCACCCCCCCGGTGCCGGCCGCCCCATCGTGGCCGACGCCATCGTCATCGCCATCACCGTCCCTATGACCGGCTGCCCGATTCATGGAGTGATAGTCCACCAGCGGATATACCTCGGGATCAACCATCGACGACCTCCCCGGACGTCGGTGGTCGGCGGCGTCGCTCGAGCCAGGACTGCAGGATCACCGTGGCCGCCGTTCGGTCCACAACGGCTCGCTGCTGACGGGCCTTACGACCGCCGGCGCGCAACGCCGAGGTGGCGGCCACCGTGCTCAGCCGCTCGTCGATCATGGTCACCGGCACTTCCAGGGCACCGCGCAGGGCTTCGATCTCAGCCAGGGTGGCGGCGGCGGCGGGCCCTACTGCCCCGTCGAGCGACAGCGGCAATCCGACCACCAGCCCGACAGCTTCGTACTCGCCGATCAGGCCAGCCAGGGCCAGGCGATCACGGGCCGGGTCGGAGCTGCGCTCCACGGTGTCCACCCCCACGGCAAGACCCTGGGCCGAGTCGGACGCGGCGACACCGATGCGCCGTGACCCGAGATCGACGCCCAGGACCCGACCGAGCGGTGGGACTTCGCTCGTCGCCGGGCGTACGTCGGTGAGGCCCACGTCGTGATCGGCGCCGGTCGGCGCGAAGGGGATCATGGAGCCGTCGATGCTAGCCATCCTGGCGTCGTCGCCGGGGGCGGCGCTGCGGATAGAGCTCAGCGCTGTTGTCCGGAGCTCGGTCGGCCACGTCGATGACGGGTGGCTGGCGACCTCGGCGCAGGCCCCGGCGTGCGGGCACCATCTCGGGCACTTCGATCCGGCGCATCCCGGCGTCGAGGTGCCCCGTTCCGGTCACGCCCAGTTGTCGCCGCAGCTCCTCCTCGCGCACGTGCATGGCTGTCCGGCCCTCCTTGAGGGCGTCGCGCACATCGTCGGCAAGATACCGGGCCCGCTGCACGGCGTCGGAGCCGACCCGGTCGGGCAGGAACCGCTCCACGGTGCGCTTCACTCGGCGCTGAGCCCACACGGAACCGCCGAAGCCGACGGCGGCACCCATGGTGATCCATCGGAGGCGTTTGAGCATGGCCCTACCTCCGCGCTGCCGCTCGGGCGCGAACCTTGGCGTCGCCGGAGGCATCCCTGTGACGTTGCCGGTCGGACCGGCCCCGGGAGCGTCGCCACCGCTCGGATGCCCTCGAGGTACCGCGACCCAGTGCCAGGATCTTGATCAGCGGGTTGGACAGGGCCACGTATGCCAATCGCGACGCAGCGCCGACGGTCTCGGTGATCGACTCCGCAGAGCCGACCAGGTCCCCGACCCGCTCGAGCTCGGCGTCGGCGCGCGACATCGTCGCCCCGACGTCATCGATCAGCAGCGTTGTCCGCTGGGCCAGATCCTCCGACGCCCGACGTAGCGCCCGCGCCGAGCGGACGACCGAAGCGGCGGCGACCACCAGCGTCGCCACCACCAAGGTGGCCACCACGGTGACACCGACGGCGAGCGTGCTCGTCGTCATCGGCGCCACGGTTCCCACAATCATGAACGGCGAGCCTACCGGTCACCCTCCCGGCGCTCGCGCCAAGCGGTCGCCCGTCCCGCTTCCGCGCCGTGCGACGACGGCTCGTAGTACACCCGCCCTTCCAGATGGTCGGGCCGGTAGGCCTGCGGCAGCCAACCACGGGCGTCGTCGTGGGGATAGCGGTACGACGAGCCGTGGCCCAGCGAGGCCGCACCGGCGTAGTGGGCGTCACGAAGGTGACCCGGCACCTGTCCGGTGGGTAGGTCAGTGACGTCGGCCTGGGCCCGGCCCAGAGCCGTGGTCACCCGATTGGACTTCGGGGCCAGGGCCAGGTGCACCACGGCCTGGGCCAAGTTGAGCTGAGCTTCGGGCAGGCCCACCATCTCGACGGCCCGGGCTGCGGCGTCAGCCACCAGCAACGAGAGGGGATCGGCCATGCCGACGTCCTCGCTGGCCAGGATGACCAGGCGACGGGCCACGAAGCGGGCGTCCTCACCGGCGGCCAGCATGCGCGACAGCCAATACAGCCCGGCATCGGGATCCGATCCGCGAATCGACTTGATGAACGCCGAGACCACGTCGTAGTGGTCGTCGGTCTCATAGCGCAAGGCCCTGGTGCTGCGGGCCGCTTCGATGTCGGCAACGGTGACCGTCCGTCCCTCCGCCACGGCGAGAGCCACCTCCAGGCTGGTCAGCGCCGCTCGGGCGTCACCGTCGACCAGGTTGACCAGGAGCTCGACGGCGTCGGACTCCGCCGTCGCCCCCTCGTGGCCCAGAGCCCGCTCGACGACCGCGGCCAGAGCGCCGGGCCCGAGCGGCTCGAGGCGGAACAGGCTGGAACGGCTGAGCAGCGGCGCGTTGACCGAGAAGTAGGGGTTCTCCGTCGTGGCCCCCACCAGCGTCAGGGTCCCGTCCTCGACCGACGGCAGCAGAGGGTCCTGTTGGGTGCGGTTGAAGCGGTGCACCTCGTCGACTTCACCACTCCGACGGTACCTCCACGACGAGTTTTCGGAGGTAGACGGAGACTTTCGTGTGTCGTTCATGTACGAGACACAGTTCCCCGAGTGGCGATTTGAGGGCATCGTTGCATGAGTCGGTGTGCGACAGGTGTCGACTCCTTTCGAACGGGGGTCCTGTTGGCGGCCAAGGAATCGCCCCAATGGCGTCCATCAGAGTCCGACCCGGTCTACCGCGGAGCGTGGGGGATGCGTGGGCTCTGCGCGGATAGGCGAAGCGTCGCAGCTCCCAATCCGTCATTCAACGCCGGGGTCAGGCGCCGTACAACCGGACGCTCGGGTTGTACCTTTGCATCGCGTCTCCCACGTACCGGTTCGGCGCATGAGCCTTCGGAGTACCGGTCTGCCTGCTCCTCAATCAGAACCTGGGTGAGGAGCAGGTATCTCCAGACATCAGCAAGGGTGCCGAACTATAATTGGCCATGGTACGGGCCTGGCTTCGGCGCGCTCCAAGCGCAACCAGATAACCAACGGT
>JALZAH010000510.1 GCA_030948425.1 Actinomycetota bacterium | reverse complement strand
GATCCATGCCGTGCGGCCCGAGGCCGACGGGGTGGTTTCGCTCTACATCGCGGGTCGCCACCTTGAGGAGATCGACGCGGGCGCGGGGCAGTTCTTCCTCTGGCGCTTCCTCACCGGCACGGGCTGGGCCAAAGCCCATCCGTTCTCCCTCTCGGCTGCGCCCAACGACCGGTTCCTGCGGATCACGGTGAAGAGCCTGGGCGACGACACCCGCCGGATCCAGCACCTTCGTGCAGGGGTCAAGGTCTTCGCCGAAGGCCCCTACGGCACCTTCACCGCCCGGCGACGGGTGCGTCGGGACGTTGCGCTGATAGCCGGTGGCATAGGCGTCACGCCGTTGCGGGCGATGCTCGAGACGTTGCCCGCCGGGCCGGGTGAGATCACGATGCTCTACCGGGCCGCCACCGCCGGAGACCTAGCCTTCCGGGAGGAGCTCACCAGGCTGGCCGAGGCCAGAGGCGTCCGCCTCCACTTCCTGGTCGGGACGGCCGTGGGTGATGACACGACCGACCAGCTCGGCGTCCCGGCACTGCAGGCGCTCGTCCCCGACATAGCTCAGCGGGACGTCTACCTCTGCGGCCCGCCGGCGATGCTCGAAGCCGTCCGCCGCCGGCTGCGCATGCTCGGGGTCCCGGCCGGCCGGGTCCACTTCGAGCGCTTCGACTACTGACCGAAGGGAAGAGGATCCATGCGCCGTGCCATACCCGTCATCGCCGTCACCGTCGGAGGGCTCGCGCTCGTCGCCGGCTTCCACACCAGCCCGGGCGGGGTGCCCGTCGCTGCCGGAGCCGGCTCCAGCCCGACGTCGGAGACGTCCACGTCCGCTGGGCCGAGCTCCGACACGACGCTGACCAACGGTCGGCCGTCCGTGCCGGTGCATGGGTCGGTCCGGTCGGATGGTACGACCACGCCGGCGACCCCCAGGGTGACCACGTCCCCGTCGACCACCGCCGCCACGGCGTCCCGCAGCGTCGACGGGCCGGTGATAACCACGAACTACGGGGACGTGCAGGTCAGAGCGACCCTCGACGGCACGCGACTGGTCGACGTCCAGGCGCTCCGGCTGCCGAACGACCGGTCCCGTTCGGTTCGCATCAGCCAGAACGCTGGACCCAGGCTCCGAAGCGAAGCGCTGCAGGCGCAGAGCGCCCACATCAACCTCGTCTCCGGGGCCTCGTACACCAGCCAGGGCTACATCGAATCCCTGCAGGGCGCTCTTGACCGGGCCGCTCCCTGACCTCCTCGACGGCTCCATCCGTGCGGGTCGAGCACATCTGGGGGACCGCCATCGGGGTGGACATCCGCGATGTCGTCGACCTCGCGCTGGCCGACAGCATCTTCTCCTGGTTCCGACGTGTCGATGACCTCTTCTCGACCTGGCGGCCCGAGACCGAGATCAGCCGCATCGGTCGAGGCGAGCTCACTCCCGACGATGCCAGCGTCGAGGTCCGTCAGGTCCTCGATCTCTGCGAGCAGATCCGGCTCGACAGCAGAGGTGCGTTCGACATCACCGTCGGTGCCGACCCTCGCGCCACCCCGAGAGAGGGCCTCGGGCCCCTCGACCCCTCTGGCCTGGTGAAGGGCTGGGCGCTGGACCGGGCCGCCGGCACGCTCCAGCACAGCGGCGTCGTCAACTTCACCATCAACGCGGGCGGTGACGTCATCACCCGGGGACGACCCCACCCCGCCGACGAGTGGCGGATCGGCATCCAGCACCCTTGGGTCAGGGACAAGGTCGCAGCCGTCGTCGCCGGCAACGATCTCGCCGTAGCCACCTCCGGTCGCTATGAACGAGGTGAGCACATCCTCGACCCGAGCACCGGCCGCCCTCCCACCGGCCTCGCCGCCGTCACCGTGATCGCCCACGACCTGGCGCACGCCGATGGCTACGCCACGGCGGCGATCGCCCTCGGCCATGAGGGCATGCCGTGGCTCGCCGGCCTCGACCACCTCGAGGCCATGGGCATCACCGACTCGGGCGATGTCATCCTCACCCAAGGGTTCGAGCGATTCCGACGACCTCCGGGGTCAGCTCGTGGCAGCCCGGCATCTCCCGAGACCGACAGCCATCAGGTCGACTGATCTGCAGCGCCTGGAGGCACGATCAGGACGAGGACACTCAGGGCAAGGCGACTTTTCGGCGGGCTGTGATCGACCATGGTCCAGCTCGCCGCCGCAGCTCGGCGCCAGGAGGTCGGCCGGCATCCCGCGCGCCGAGGGGCTGCCTCGTGGCCCGTGAACCTGCCGGTGGGTGAACCCGAGAGGCCCGCGAGCGTGGCGGACGCCGGTGTGGGCGCCTCGTGGAGGAGGCTCAAGAGCTCCTGAACAAGCCTCTCACGCCGCCGGGCCGTCGCCTGGCATGTCATCACCGGCTGGACGGGACGGTGCCCCTCAGGCCGACGCGGGCGCCGTAGCTGGCGGAACGGGTGAGGTCGTCGACCAGGGTGGCCAAGCTCAAGCGGCCGCCGGCCACCTCGGTGACGTCGGCGAACAGAACGTCCAGCGACGGGGTGGCGCCGAGTTGGTCGAGGAGTACCAGGTCGGTCTCGGCCCAGGCCCCCCATCGGCTGCGCGCCTGGGGAAGTAGGCCGAAGTAGGCGAGCAGGTCCCCTCGCTGCACCTTCTCGGAGTCCAGCATCGCCGCCCATTGGGCCGTTGCCGTGGCCGGCAGTGGAGCGCCGAGAAGATCCGTGGACAAGGCGACGACGAAGACCCGGTTGCCGAGGTTGGCGTACCGGGAGGCGAAGGCCGGCTGCTGGGCGATGGCTCGACCGAACGTCGAGAAGGTCGTGCCGGCCCTAAGGCGGGCGACCCAGGTCGAGAGCGTTGCTCGGTCGATGGCGGCGTGGGTGCCGACGACCCACAGCTGGGCTACCGCCAGCGTGCTGTTCTGGGCTTCGGCGCTGTTGTACAAGGCCATGGCCATGGCGCTGACGGTGGCCGACCGGTTCGAGAGGGCAGTGACCCACGCCGCCCGCTCGACGGTCGAGGGTGGCCGCTCCAGGATGTCGAGGTACTGACGGGCGACGAGGGCCGCCGGCGTCTTGAACGGCCACCACTGCGTCGGGGTGACGGGGTTGGAGGCGGCTTTCGGGCCCATCCCCTGGCCGTTGCCCGCTCGGACGGTGAGCTGGAGGGGGCTGCCGTCCGGCAGGGGGCTGACCACCGCGCTGCGCTGGTCGGGAGTGGCGGTCACGGTGATCGCCTTGCCGCCGCCGCCGCCGCCGACCGTGGCGGCGACCTCGTAGCCGG
>JALZAH010000501.1 GCA_030948425.1 Actinomycetota bacterium | reverse complement strand
CGCCGCCACATAGCCCGTCCAGTCGCCGCCGCCGGCGCGCACCCACCGCACCGCCGTGCTCGTGTGGATGCCCAGCGATAGTCCATGAACAATTTGATGGTGAGGTGCATGGTCCGCACCGTCGAGCGGGCCAGATGGCGTTCGGTGATCGCTGCCGCCGTCCACTCCTCGACGTCTTGGGGTTTCCACCGCCACGGGTACCCGTTCGTCCAGTCGCCGAACCGGCGGGGCTGGCCGTCACGCTGGTAAATGGTCAGCGCCGACAGGTAGCGCGACTGCTGTTGGATCCCGAACCCCCGAACCATCGCCGCCAACACCTGCTCCTCGGGCTGCAGGAGCGACACGCCGCCCACCAGTTGCAGGTATGCCGAGCCCGGCAGTGCAGTCATCACTCGTCATTGGTCCCCCCTCATCGGCCCTTGCATCAGATGAAGGAATCTCTCATACTGTGTGTGCTTGGTGCAATATCCGCAGGTCACGTCGCTGTAGCCTCCCCGTCTCGTCCCTCACCGAAGTGGCTCTCACAAGGCAAAAGCCCTGCTGACTGCCGCTGGGGGCCGATTTCGGCGGATTGCACCAGATGAAATATGCGCTTTACTGGTAGGAGCCGTTATTCGACCGCGTGAATAGCTCCCTGGGTCCGCTGAGCTGGGCGGTTTCATCCCTACTCCTGCGTCGTCTTCCAAGCTCGTCGAATGTCCTCAACCTTCTCGTTGGCCGTCCAAGACCGTTGGTAGATGGTCCGAGTGATGCCCAGCCTGATCCGGCGGCCTCGGGTAGTTATCACTGAACCGACGGGACTTGGCGACATCTCGCTAAGCAGCGATCGGCGCTCGGCGACCTCGATGTCATCCACCTCGCTCCACGGCAACCGGTATGTGCGCAGGGGGTTGCGAATCACCAGACCGTCGTGACCAAGTACGACGGCTTCCCGCGCGCCGCGGATTCCGATGGCGAAGCTAATGAGAAGGAAGGCCAGCGCAACGGGCCAGTTGTTCGCAGCAAGGGCTGCCCCGCCGCCCAACAGGCCGATGAGGCATGAGAGGTATCCGAACGGTGCGCTCGGACTGCGGATCACGCGGGTCTTCATTGGTCGCGGGGTGAGCGCTCGGGCTACGCGCCGGCAGAGCGTGCCATCGGAGGCGGCCACAAAGCCGCCACCCCGACCATGCCAAGGAAGGTCGTCATCGCGAGGAGGAGCGAGAAGGCCACTGTCCTGTTGAGAAGGGCGCCAGCAAAGACGATGGTGGCGACCGTTGCCGCGCTGACCAGGGGGGAGAGGTTCGCCGCCTCTGGCGAGGGCGCTGGCAAATCCCTTGCTCGGCGGCGCTCCAGCCCTCTGAGCAGACCGACGAGCAACGCGATGATGAGGACAGTCAGGCCACCACCGAGATCGGGTGGTCTGCCGACAGCCGCCGGTGGAATGAACGTCCCAAACGCCACGAGGCCAGCGACGCAGATCGCCATACAGAGGACTCTTTGCACCACGTTCACCATGGTAGGACGGACACGCCTTGAGCGACGTTCGGTAGCTCGTGCGCAACGAAGACGGCGGCCTGCTGGTTCGGCATCAGTGACGTCGGGTTAGCGGCCGACGTCAGGCCGTCGCCGTGGGCTCATCGGGGGCGTTGCCGACGGGACTGGCTAGCGATCCTGGCGATCGGCGCGGAGGGCAGCGTAGGAGCTCCACGGCGAGCCGGCCTGAACGGCGTGGCGGTCGATGGTTTGGTAGCTGTAGCCCAACAGGTCGGCGACGACCGGGGGCGGGCAGTCGAGCACGAGCTGGCGCAGTGCCCCACTCCGAGCACCCATGAGGTTGATGCCCGTCTCGATGGCACGGAGCCGAAGGATGTTGGGTGTGAGGTGGCTGTCGGTGTTGTAGTCGGGAAAGAGCCACTCGCTGGTCGGATTGGTGGCGGCGTTGAGGTTCGGGCGGGGGGCTGCCGGCCCTACCGTCCTGTCTCACCGACGTCCGGAGCCGCCGACCTGGTCCGTCTGGGACGACCGGGTCATCTGACGGATGCGCCACCGTCCCCAACAGTCGTTCTCCTCAGGCGGGCAATGCGTACAGCTGCTAGCAGACAGACCCCGACGAGGAACATCGCACCCACAAATCCCATGAGCCCGGTGAGGATTGACCATCCTCCGTGTCGAATGCTGAAGACCAGAATGGCGATTCCAAACAACATGAATGCCACAGCAATAGCTATCGAATAGATGAAGATAAATCTAGTGGGTTCCCCTTTGAGCTTGACCCATCGATTGAGCACGGAACTAATTGTCTCTCATGCTGCCAGGCGCTGCCAGGCGCTGCCAAGAGCGCCGTTGGCTCGTTGCGGTGCGGCCAGCGACCAGCTGTGGACCGGGGTGATGGCGTCCAAGGACTTCGTCCGGGCCGTTCGACGGCAGAGTGGCGTCGGCGTTCGCCACCGGCACCGGCGTGGCGGCCGACGGGAACTTCTAACCACCCGGGCGGTCGGCGCGGAGGGCCGCGTAGGAACTCCACGGGGAGCCCGCCTGAAGGGCGTGGCGGTCGATGGTCTGGTAGCTGTAGCCCAACAGATCTGCGACGACCGGGGGCGGGCAGTCGAGCACGAGCTGGCGTAGCGCTCCACTCCGAGCACCCATGAGGTCGATGCCCATCTCGATG
>JALZAH010000573.1 GCA_030948425.1 Actinomycetota bacterium | reverse complement strand
CACCAAGACCATGGTCAGGTGGGCGTCGACGTTGGTGCCCGTCGGATCGGCGGCGGCGGCTTCGAACGAGGACAGCAGGTGGTTCCGGAGCCGAACCGCATCGGGGAGCGTCTTGAGGGGGAAGGCGTGAGCGGCCACGCCAGGTATGTCGAAGGTTGCGGTGCTCGACCCGGCGGCGAGGACCAGGAAGTCGAAGCAGGCATCGGGCTGGTCCTCGATGTGCACCCGGCGGCCACAGAGGTCGATACCGGTCACCGTGCCCATGCGTACCGTCAGGTTGGGGGCGCCGGTGTGCATGGCCCGGATGGGCCGGGCGATGTCATCGGGGCCCAGACCGGCGGTCGCCACCTGGTAGAGCAAGGGCCAGAATCCGTGGTAGTTGTCCCGGTCGATCACCGTCACGTGGACGTCGGCGCCGGTGAGGTGACGGGCCACGGCCAAGCCGCCGAAGCCAGATCCGACGACAACGACCTGCGGGAGCACACCCATCTGCGGGTCCTACCCGATCGGGTCGGCGCGGACCCCGGCGAACATGCGTTCGCTGGTACCCTGAGCGGGTGTCTGACCGCCTCGTCGTGCGCGGTGCCCGAGAGCACAACTTGCGCAATGTGTCCCTCGAGTTGCCACGGGACCGCCTGATCGTGTTCACCGGGCTGTCGGGTTCAGGCAAGAGCTCGCTGGCCTTCGACACGATCTATGCCGAGGGACAGCGCCGGTACGTGGAGTCCCTGTCGAGCTACGCCCGTCAGTTCCTCGGCCAGATGGACAAGCCCGACGTGGACTTCATCGAGGGTCTGTCGCCGGCCATCTCCATCGATCAGAAATCGGCGTCACGCAACCCCCGCTCGACGGTCGGGACCATCACCGAGATCTACGACTACCTCCGGCTGCTCTACGCTCGCGTCGGCGTTCCCCACTGCCCTGGTGACGGCACCGTGGTGGCCCGCCAGACGCCCCAGCAGATCGTCGACCGGATCCTCGAGCTGGCCAACGGCACTCGCTTCCAGGTCCTGGCTCCGGTGGTGCGGGGCCGCAAGGGCGAGTACGAGAGCCTCCTCGACGAGCTGGCCGGTCAGGGCTATGCCCGAGCCCGCATCGACGGCGAGGTCGTTGAGCTCTCCGACCCGCCCAAGTTGGCCCGGTATGAGAACCACACCATCGAGGTGGTCGTCGATCGCCTGGTCCGTCGGGACGGCATCGAGCGGCGCCTGACCGACTCGCTGGAGACAGCCCTGGGCCTGGCTGAGGGGGTGGCCGAGATCCAGATCGTGCCCGGCGACGGCCGGGGTGGTGGCGACGAGGGCCCCGAGGAGGAGGTTCTGACCTTCAGCCAGCACCTGGCCTGCCCGGTGTGCGGCCTGTCCTTCGACGAGCCCGCCCCCCGCAACTTCTCGTTCAACTCGCCCTACGGGGCCTGCCCACACTGCGACGGTCTGGGAACCCGCTTCGAGGTCGACGCCGACTTGGTGGTGCCCGATCCCGACGCCTCGATCGACGACGGGGCCGTCGCCCCGTGGGCGGGGGCTCGGGGCGAATATTTCGGACGGGTCCTCGAAGCGGTGGCCAGCACCTACGGCTTCTCCACCGCCACCGCGTGGCGAGAGCTGAAGAAGTCCGAGCAGAAGATCCTGCTGCACGGCTCGGGGACCAAGCAGATCCACGTCCAGTACCGGAACCGCTATGGCCGGACCCGCTCGTATCACACCGCCTACGAGGGGGTCATCCCCTACCTGCAGCGCCGGCACACCGAGGCGGAGTCGGACCACCAGCGCGAGACCATCGAGGGCTACATGCGCGAGGTGCCCTGCCCGGCGTGCGGGGGCGCCCGTCTCAAGGCCGACAGCCTGGCGGTGACGGTCGCTGACCACAATCTCTTCGAGCTGTGCGATCTGCCCCTCGGCCAGGCCCTGCAGGTGATGGTCGGCCTGGCCCTCAGCGAGCGTGATCACATGATCGCCGACCGGGTCCTCAAGGAGATCAACGCACGGATGCGCTTCCTGCTCGATGTCGGGCTGGACTACCTGAGCCTCAACCGGTCAGCATCCACGCTGGCCGGCGGCGAGGCCCAGCGCATCCGGCTGGCCTCCCAGATCGGCAGCGGCCTGGTCGGGGTCCTCTACGTCCTCGACGAGCCGTCCATCGGTCTGCACCAGCGAGACAACCGCAAGCTCATCGAGACGCTGCTGCGCCTCCGTGATCTGGGCAACACGGTCATTGTCGTCGAACACGACGAGGAGACCATCCGGGTTGCCGACCATGTGGTGGACATCGGTCCCGGCGCCGGCGAGCACGGCGGCGAGATCGTCGTGTCCGGTTCGGTGTCCAAGCTGCTCAAGACCCGTCGCAGCCTCACCGGCCAGTACCTGAACGGCAAGAGGCGGATACCGGTGCCCGCCGTGCGCCGCCAGCCCAAGGGGTCGATAACCGTGCGCGGTGCCCGGGAGCACAACTTGAAGGGCATCGATGTCGAGTTCCCCCTGGGTGTCATGGTCGCTGTCACCGGGGTGTCGGGCTCTGGCAAATCCACCCTGGTCAACGACATCCTGCTGCGGTCTCTCATGAACCGCATCTACCGGTCCAAGGAGGTCCCCGGTCGACACCGGCGCATCGACGGGGCCGACTCGGTGGACAAGGTCATCTCCATAGACCAGTCACCGATCGGCCGGACGCCACGCTCCAACCCGGCCACCTACACCGGGGTCTTCGACCACATCCGGAGGTTGTTCTCCACCACCACCGAAGCCAAGGTTCGGGGTTACCTTCCGGGGCGGTTCTCCTTCAACGTCAAGGGTGGTCGCTGCGAGGCGTGTTCGGGTGACGGGACCATCAAGATCGAGATGCACTTCCTCCCCGACGTGTACGTGCCCTGCGAGGTGTGCAAGGGAGCCCGATACAACCGCGACACCCTCGACATCGCCTTCAAAGGCAAGAACGTCGCCCAGGTCCTGGACATGCCCTGCGAGGAGGCGGCCGAGTTCTTCGCCAACCAACCGGTCATCGCCCGCCACATGCGCACCCTGGTCGACGTGGGACTGGGCTACGTCCGCCTGGGCCAGCCTGCTCCTACCCTCTCGGGCGGGGAGGCGCAACGCATCAAGCTGGCCAGCGAGCTGTCGAAGCGATCCACCGGCCAGACGCTGTATGTCCTCGACGAGCCCACCACCGGCCTGCACTTCGAGGACATCCGCAAGCTTCTCACCGTGCTGTCGCGCCTGGTCGATGCCGGCAACACCGTGTTGGTCATCGAGCACAACCTCGCCGAGATCAAGACCTCGGACTGGATCATCGACATGGGCCCCGAGGGTGGAAACGGGGGAGGCGATGTCGTCGTCGAGGGCACCCCCGAGGAGGTGGCCAAGACCCAGGCCAGCCACACCGGAAGGTTCCTGGCGCCCCTGCTGACCTGAGTCCTGGGTCAGGCGTGGTTAGGCGTGGTTAGGCGCTGTCGTCGCCTTCGGGCGGTCCTTCCGAGTCAGGTGATGGCCAGCATCCGTTCGAGAGCGACGCGGGCGTCGGCGGCGACGGCGTCGTCCACGGTGATGCGGTTGACGACCCGACCCTCGACCAGGTTCTCCAGTACCCAACACAGGTGGGGAGCGTCGACCCGGAACATCGTCGAGCATGGACAGACCAGCGGATCCAGAGAGACGATGTCGAGATCCGGGTGCTCGTTGGCCAGTCGAGCCACCAGGTGGATCTCGGTGGCGATGGCGATGGCGGTGCCGGGGGCGACCACGCCGGAGGCGACTCGGGCGGACTCGACCTCGACGGCGGCGATGATGGCGTCGGTGGAACCCACCTGATCGGCCAGGGTCACCACGTCATGGGAGCACTCGGGGTGGGCGATGACCAGCCCGCCAGGATGGACGTGGCGCCACGCCTCCACGTGGGCGGGGCGGAACCGCTGGTGCACGGAGCAGTGACCCTTCCAGAGGAGGAATCGGCGTTCCTTCACGGTCCGCTCATCGAGGCCCCCGAGCTCGACGCGCGGGTCCCACACGGCCATGTCGTCGCCGGTGAAGCCGAGCTGACAGCCGGTGTTGCGGCCCAGATGCTGATCAGGGAAGAACAGCAGCTTGGTGGCCGGGCCGTGCTGGGCCAGGGCCCAGGTGAGCACCGCCCCGGCGTTCGACGACGTGCACACGGCGCCCCCCTCACGGCCGACGAAGGCCTTGAGGGCGGCCGAGGAGTTCATGTAGGTGATGGGGACCACGGCGCTCACGTCGGTCACCCCGGCGATGGCCTCCCACGCCTCGGTCACCGAGTCGATGTCGGCCATGTCAGCCATGGAGCAGCCGGCATTCAGATCGGGGAGGATCACGGCCTGCTCCGGGCCGGTGAGGATGTCTGCCGACTCGGCCATGAAGTGCACGCCGCAGAACACCACGTAGCGGGCGTGGTCATTGGCGGCGGCCAGCCGACTCAACCCGAATGAGTCCCCCCGGGCGTCAGCCCAGCGCATGACCTCATCTCGCTGGTAGTGGTGACCGAGGATCAACACCCGGGAGCCGAGCTCGGCCTTGGCGGCTTCGATTCGCGAGACCAGCGTTTGGTTGTCGGCGACCGTGTACTCGTCGGGTAGGGGCGATTGCAGCCTGAGCATCCCAGAAACCTCCGTTGCGGAGAGACCTCGATCGATGGTCGGCGGGGACAGCCCGGTCGCCCATCCGCGGGGATGTCGACCTCGAGGTGATATGTCGCCGGATACCGGGCCGGCGTGGCTCCAGCATAGCGTGGCGGCAGGCAAGGGGCTGTTTCTGCGGCACACTCGATGGGTGCTGCAACGACCTCCGGCCGGCACCATTCCCGACGCCCCCGGTTCCTACCAGTTCCGGGACGGCGACGGGCGGGTCATATACGTGGGGAAGGCCAAGTCCCTGCGGTCACGATTGTCCAACTACTTCGGCAACCCGGCCCACCTCCTGCCCCGCACCGCCCAGATGGTGGCCTCGGCAGAGAGCGTCGAGTGGATCCAGGTCCGCAATGACGTCGAAGCCCTCATGCTCGAGTACAGCTTGATCAAGCAGCACAAGCCTCGGTTCAACGTCCGGCTCCGCGACGACAAGAGCTATCCGTTCCTGGCCGTGACCACCGCCGACGAGTGGCCCCGAGCCATGGTCCGCCGTGGGGCCAGGACCAGGGGCAGCCGGTACTTCGGTCCTTACGCCCCCGCCTACGCCATCCGCGAGACGCTCGACTCGCTGCTGCGGACCTTCCCGATCCGCACCTGCAGCGACAACAAGCTGCGCACCCACCAGCGCCAGGGTCGGCCGTGCCTGTTGTTCCACATCGAGAAGTGCTCAGGTCCGTGCATCGAGGCCATCGACCGCAACGTCTACCACGACCTGGTCACCGAGCTGATCAACTTCCTCGACGGCGACACCGAACCGGTCGTGCGCCGCCTGGAAGACGAGATGCACGACGCCGCCGAGGGTCTGGAGTTCGAACGGGCCGGTCGGCTGCGGGACCGCTTGGCGGCCGTGCGCAAGGCCATCGAGAAGCAGCAGATGGTGACCCAGCGCGCCGACGATCTCGACTGCTTCGGCATCGTCGAGGACGAGCTGGAGGCCGCCGTCCAGGTGTTCTATGTGCGCCGCGGCCGGGTGGTGGGCCGCAAGGGTCTGATCGTCGACAAGGTCGAAGACCTGACCCGGGCCCAGTTGGTCGGCCAGCTGATCGAGCAGCACTACGCCGAGCCGGCCCTGGGCATCCCGCCGCTGATCATCGTCGGCGACCTGCCCGACGACGGCGACACGCTGGGCGCCTGGCTGGATGTGCAACGAAGCGCAGAGGACACCGACGACGTGGTAGGCCCCCAGAAGGTCCCCGCCGCCGGCGTGCTCGGCATCGGTGAGGAACCACCCACCGGCCCCGAGGGGGACCTCTCGGACACGCTCGAGGCTGGCAGCCTCGAGACCATGCCCGCCTCCCGGCGCTCGGCGGTGGGCCAGGGCGAATGGTGGGCGGCCAACAACCGCTATCGGGTCGAGCGCAGCGTCAACCCGGAGGCGCGCTCCGGCGCCCACGTGGTGATCCGGGTCCCGCAGAGGGGGGAGAAGCGGTCTCTCCTGGAGATGGTGACCCGCAACGCCGGGGAGGAGTTCACTCGCCACCGCCTGAAGCGGGCCGCCGACCACAACGCCCGGGCCCGGGCCCTCAACGCCCTCCAGGACGCTCTCGACCTCCCGGAGTCGCCGCTGCGCATCGAGTGCTACGACATGAGCCACCTGCAGGGCACCGACTACGTGGGCTCCATGGTGGTCATGGAGGACGGCATGCCCCGGCCGTCGGAGTACCGCCGGTTCAAGATCAAGACCGTTGAAGGCAACGACGACTTCGCGGCGATGGGCGAGGTCCTCACCCGCCGCCTCACCGCCTACCTGAGCGAACGGGGCCGCCCCATCGAGGACCGCAAGCGTCGCTTCGCCTACCCACCGCAGCTCCTGCTGGTCGACGGCGGCAAGGGCCAGCTGGGGGTGGCCAACCGGGTCCTGGGCGAGCTCGGGCTCGACGGCGAGATCCCTACGGCGGCGCTGGCCAAGCAGTTCGAGGAGGTGTTCGTCCCCGGTCGGCCCGACCCGATCCGCATCCCGCGCAGCTCCGAGGCCCTCTACCTGCTGCAACAGATACGCGACGAGGCCCACCGCTTCGCCATCACCTACCACCGCAACCTGCGGGACAAGCGGATGACGACATCGGTCCTCGACGACATCGCCGGCCTCGGTCCCGCCCGGCGCAAGCGACTGGTCAACGAGCTCGGTGGCGTGGCTGCGGTCAAGAGCGCCTCGCTCGAGGGCCTCACCGCGCTGTCCTGGTTGCCCGAAGCGGTGGCCGAAGCGGTGTTCGCCAAGATCCACGGGGTCAGCCGGTGAGCTCCCCCGGTCCCCATGACGAGCTGTGGGAGATCAACGCCCGCTGGTGGCAGGAGGGCTTCACCGAGGGGGCCGACGAGGAGTACAACGAGCAGATCCTGCCCCTCGCCGCCCGCCATCTGTCCGGCGCTCGCCGCATCCTCGATGTGGGCTGCGGGGAGGGCCAGATCGGCCGGCTGGCGACGGCGCTCGACGGCGTGGAGCTCGTCGTCGGCGTCGACCCCACACCCGGGCAGGTCATCGAAGCGGCCCGCCGAGGGGGGGGCGTGCGCGTGGCCCGGGCCGGAGCGGCCGGCTTGCCCTTCGCGGAGAGCTCTTTCGACGCGGTGGTGGCATGTCTGGTCTTCGAGCACATCGACGCCGTCGACGCGTCCATCACCGAGGTCGCTCGGGTGCTGAGTCCCGGCGGCCGGTTTCTCTTCTTCTTGAACCACCCCCTGCTCCAGACCCCAAACTCCGGGTGGATCGACGACACCATCCTCGATGAGCAGTACTGGCGCATCGGCCCGTACCTGGTGGAGGACTTTCGAGTCGAGGAGGTGGACAAGGACGTGTGGATCCCCTTCATCCACCGACCCTTGTCTCGCTACGTCAACGCCATGATCACCGCCGGGCTCTACCTGACGCTGATGGACGAACCTGCTCCACCTCCCGGGTTCATCGCCCGCGCCGCGGAGTACCGGGAGGCGGCGACCATTCCCCGCCTGCTGTTCCTGCGCGGCGAGGTCCTCGCTCTGCACAGGTAGCAGCGGGATCAGCCGGGTCTGTGCCGGCAGAGTGGGCGGTGGACCACAATGGTCCCATGGCCGAGTATGCGATCATCACCGGCCTGTCGGGGGCGGGACGCTCCCAGGCCGGCGCCACGCTCGAGGATCTGGGCTGGTTCGTCATCGACAACATGCCGACGACGCTCATCACCAAGGTGGCCGGCCTGGTCGCCGGGCCGTCGACGTCCCCCCAGCGCATCGCCTTGGTGGTCGGCCGCGACGCCGACCAGCTCAGTGATCTGCAGTCCGCCGTCGAGCAGCTCCGGGCCGCCGGGGACTCGGTGCGGGTGCTGTTCCTTGAGGCGTCCGACGAGGTCCTGGTGCGGCGCTTCGAGGGGACCAGGCGCCGCCACCCCCTGGGCGTCGAGGGTGTCACCGAGGCCATCAGCTTGGAGCGGTACCGCCTGGCCCCGATCAGGGAGTGGGCCGATGTCAGCATCGACACCAGTGCCCTCAACGTCCACGAGCTGCGCGAGCGCCTCAACCACCTCTTCTTGGGTTCCGAGGGTCAGCAGATGCAGGTGTCGGTCATGACGTTCGGGTTCAAGCACGGGGTCCCCCTCGACGTCGACAACCTCTTCGACTGCCGCTTCCTGCCCAACCCCCACTGGGACGAGCACCTCCGACCGCTGACCGGTCTCGATCCCGAGGTGCGCGACTTCGTGCTCGACCGGCCCCAGGCCCAGGACTTCGTCGACCGGGTCGACGCCGTGCTCGAACTGGTGGTCCCCGCGTCCCTGGAGGAAGGTAAATCGTATTTCACCGTGGCCGTGGGCTGCACCGGGGGCCGGCACCGCTCGGTGGCTGTCGCCGAGGAGCTGGCCAGGCGGATCAAGGGGCACGGCTTCAGCCCCAGCGTGCACCACCGGGACCTCAACCGATGAGTGGACACGGTTGAGCGACCGCGTGGGCCCGTCGGTGGTCGCCATCGGCGGAGGCCACGGCCTGGCCGCCACCCTCGCCGCGATTCGCACCTACGCCACCGACATCACTGCGGTGGTGTCGGTGGCCGACGACGGAGGATCAAGTGGGCGGATCCGTCGATCGGTGGGCATCCCTGCGCCCGGCGACCTCCGCCGCTGTCTGGTGGCCCTGGCCGACCCGGACTCACTGTGGGCCAAGGTCTTCGACTACCGCTTCGGGGCCGGCGACCTCGAGGGCCACGCCCTGGGCAACCTGATCATCGCCGGGCTGACGGAGACGACCGGGGACTTCAGCGTGGCCTTGGATGAAGCGGCCCGCCTGGTCGGCGCCACCGGCCGGGTGCTGCCGGTGACCACCTCGCCGACCACGCTGCGGGCTTCGGTCAACGGGGCCGAGGTCATCGGCGAGGTGGAGGTCAACTCCTCGGCCGGACCCATTGCCTCGGTGTCGGTCCTCGGACCCGACGGCTCCCCGGCCGAGGCCCACCACCGTGTCGTCGAGGTGGTGCAGAGGGCTGACCAGGTGGTGATCGGGCCGGGCTCGCTGTTCACCAGCGTGCTGGCCGCCTGCGTGGTCCCCGGCGTGCGCGAGGCCATCAGCGCCCGACGCGGAGGTCGGATCTACGTGGCCAACCTGGCGCCTGAGCACCGCGAGACCGAGGGGATGTCGCTGGCCCAGCACGAGCGCGCCCTGGCCGACCACGGAGTGATCGTCGACGTCATGGTCAGCGATCCTGCGGCGTTCGATGCGGCGGCCTTCGATGCGGCGGGGTTCGACGCGCCCACCCGGCAGCGGGCTGGGATCGACGAGTCCGCCACGGTGGTGACCGTCGGCGACACCGAGGTCCCGGTCCGCATGGTGACCGCCGCCCTGGCCGGCCCGGGAGGCAGGGACCACCATGCCGGACGACTGGCGGCGGTGCTGCGGAGCCTGGTGGACGACTGAGCGAGGGCTGCCGGAGACAGTTTCTGTGGTGCGCAGGCCTTCCTGGGTGTCATAGTTGGCGCCGACGACGACCGCGAGGTCGCCGCCCAGGGGGAGCGGATACGAGCGTGATTCGCCCCAGGAGGTGCTGACATGGTGGTCCGGGTAGGAGTCAACGGGTTCGGGCGGATCGGCCGCAACTTCGTTCGGGTCACGTTGGCTCGCGACGACATCGAGGTGGTAGCCGTCAACGACCTTGTTCCTCCTGCGACCAACGCCCACCTCCTCAAGTACGACTCCACCCATGGCACCCTGGCCGCTGAGGTGACCAACACCGACGACTCCATCTCAGTCGGCGACCACACGCTGAAGGTCTTCTCCGAGCGCGACCCCAAGGCGCTGCCCTGGGGCGATCTGGGCGTGGACGTGGTGGTGGAGTCGACAGGGATCTTCACCGACGGGGACAAAGCACGGGCCCACATCGATGCCGGCGCCCCCAAGGTGGTCATCTCCGCCCCGGCAAGCAACGTGGACGGGACCTTCCTGGTCGGGGTCAACGACGGTGACTTCGACCCCGACCGCCACACCATCGTGTCCAACGCGTCGTGCACCACCAACTGCTTCGTGCCCATGGTCAAGGTTCTCGATGACGCCTTCGGGTTGACCAAAGGACTGATGACCACGGTCCATGCCTTCACCAATGACCAGAACCTGCTGGATCTGGCCCACAAGGATCTGCGTCGGGCCCGGGGGGCGGCGGTCAACATCGTCCCGGCGTCGACCGGGGCGGCCCGGGCCACCGCGCTGGTCCTCGAGTCGATGAAGGGAAAGCTGGACGGCAGCGCCCTGCGGGTGCCGGTCTCCTGCGGGTCGATCACCGACGTCACCGGGGTGCTCGCTCGGGACGTGACCGAAGAGGAGATCAACGACGCCTTCCGGGCGGCGGCGTCCGATGGCCCCCTGTCGAAGGTCCTGGTCTACAGCGATGCCCCCCTGGTGTCCTCCGACATCGTCGGCTCGCCGGCGTCGTGCACGTTTGACAGCGACCTCACGCTGGCCCTGGGTTCGCTGGTCAAGGTGTTCGGGTGGTACGACAACGAGTGGGGGTACTCCAACCGTCTGGTGGACCTGACGGTCATCGTGGGCGGGGGCGCCGGTGGCTGATCCGGGGATGGGCAACCTCCCCGTCCTCGAGGATCTGCCCCCCGTCGAGGGTAAGCGGGTGCTGGTTCGTGCCGATTTCAACGTTCCCATGGCTGACGGGCAGATCGTCGACGACATGCGGATCCGCCTGCCCCTGCCGACCCTGACGTGGCTGCTCGACCATGGCGCCGCCCAGGTGACGGTGGTCAGCCACCTGGGCCGACCCCAGGGTCGGGTCGACCCATCGTTCTCCCTCACGCCCGTGGCCGAGCACCTGGCCGGGTTGTTGGTTGGTGCGGGCGCCGACGCCGAGCGGGTCCACCTCCTCGAGAACCTGCGTTTCGACCCGGGCGAGGAGGCCAACGATCCGGCCACCGTGGACCGGCTGGTCGAAGGTCAGGATGTCTATGTGAACGACGCCTTCGGCGCTGCTCACCGGGCCCATGCGTCGGTCGTCGGGCCTCCGGCCCGCCTTCCCTCGGCGGCCGGTCGGGTCCTGGCCCGAGAGGTCGAGGTCCTCGACACGCTGCTCCACGATCCCCGGCGTCCGTTCGTTGCCGTGCTCGGCGGCTCGAAGGTGAGCGACAAGCTCGGGGTCATCGAGGTCCTGGCCGAGAGGGTCGACACCCTGATCGTGGGCGGGGGGATGTGCTTCACGTTCCTGGCCGCCCAGGGGCACCAGGTTGGCGACTCCCTACTGGAGGAGGATCAGATCGAGACCTGCCGGCGACTGTTGGCCTCCGGGCGGTCGATCCTCGTCCCTGGCGATCTCAGCGTGCTCAGTCCGGGATCGAGCTTCGGACCCGGCAAAGCGGCCACCGGCGAGGTCCGTCAGGTAGGTGCCGACGTCGCCGAGGGGTGGACGGCCCTCGACATCGGCCCGGGGACGGCCGCCGACTTCTCCGACACCATCGCCGCCGCAGGGACGGTGTTCTGGAACGGGCCGATGGGGGTCTTCGAGGACCCCCGCTTCGCCGCCGGGACGCGGGCCGTGGCCCAGGCGGTGGCCGACACCCGGGCGTTCACCGTCGTCGGCGGCGGGGACAGTGGTGCCGCCCTGGCCTCCTTCGGCCTCGACGAGTGCGTCGACCACCTCTCCACCGGGGGAGGGGCGTCCCTCGAGTATCTCGAGCAGGGCGACCTCCCGGGACTGGTCGCGCTCCGACGTGGCGGGGACGGGGGAGGGCAACGATGAG
>JALZAH010000457.1 GCA_030948425.1 Actinomycetota bacterium | reverse complement strand
GCCCCCTCGAACCGGCGGAGGTCGTCGACGGGGAGTCGCCGGTACCGGGCTCCTGAGGCGATGATCACCGCTCGGGTGGGGATCTCGCTCCCGTCGTCGAGGGTGACCACGTGAAACCCCCGCTCGGAGCGCAACCGGGCGGCCGTGCACGGCGCGTTCAACCGGGCGCCGAGCCGTTGTGCCTGAATCGCCGCGCGGGAGGTGAGCTCGTCGCCGGAGATCCCGTTCGGGAAGCCGACGTAGTTCTCGATCCGCGAGCTGGCTCCCGCCTGACCACCGATGGCGACGGCGTCGACCGACACGGTGTCGAGACCTTCCGATGCACCGTAGACAGCCGCAGCCAGCCCTGCCGGCCCGGTACCCACGACGACGAGATCGAAGCGGTAGCCCGCGGGGGAGTGGAACGTGAGCCCGAGGTGCTCGCCGACCCGCTCGGGTGTGGTGCGCCGGAGCACCGTGGTCGGGGTCAGGGCGGCAGGGAGGTCCGCCCGGCTGAGCCCCATGCTTTCCAGCAGGACGTCGGCGTCATCGGCGTCCTCCAGGTCGATCCAGGTGTGGGCGACGCGCGAGCGAGCGACGAAGCCACGCAGGCTCATGGCCTCCGACGAGTACCGGGAGCCCACGATGCGCAGGGCGCGTGCCGCCTCCCCGGTCTGGAGGTATGCCCGGCGAGCGGTGAGGGCGTTGAAGATCACGTCGGCGAGCTCAGGCTTGGAGCTCATGAGCCGGTGGAACTCCCGAGCCGGGATCACCAGGACTCGCCCGGGTCTTCCCACCCGAGCAGTGAGGTACGGCCGCTGGCCCGTGAGCAGGTTCAGCTCACCCAGGAAGCGGCCCGGGCCGTGGACGATGACCACGACCTCGCCGTCGACATCGGCGCGGACGATCTCCACGTCGCCGTCGAGGACGACGAAGAAGTCCGACGACGCTTCTTCCGCCTGGTAGAGGATCTCCCCTGCCGCGACGGCGCGTACCTCGCCGAACGCGCCCAACTCGGCCAGATCGCCGTCGCCGAGGATCGGCGTGGCGGCGGCGGCCAACGTCGGGGTGGCCCCGGGGTCGGGGGCGTTGGGAACGGTCATGGCATCGTCATCGTCATTGCCAACTGGCCGCTCGGCACATTTCAGGGGTGCGACGGCGACGGCGGCCCGTCGGGGACTTCGAAGGCCAGGTCGTCGGCGTAGCACCACCACCAGTCCTCACCCGGTTCGTAGGAGCGGACGAGGGGATGGTCGGAGTTGGCGCGCCAGTGGGCGGTGGCGTGACGGTTCGGGGAGCTGTCGCAGCAACCGACGTGCCCGCAGCCCATGCACAGGCGCAGGTGCACCCAATCGCTGCCCTCGCGCAGGCAGTCCTCGCACCCGTTGCTCGAAGGCTCGACGGGCACAACCGTCTCGAGATGACTGCAGGTGTTGGCCATGGTGTCTGGTCTACTCCTCCGACGCCCGGCCCGCAGCCGGGGACTGCCAGGCCGAGCGGGTGATCTCGCGCACCAGCAACGGGATCCCTCGCTCAGCGTCGGTGGTCGTGAGGCAGTCGTGCATGCCGAGGCGGTCCATGACCCGCCCGGAGGACGTGTTGTCGGGAGTGAAGATGCTGATGATCCGGTCGAGCCCCAGGGCCTCGAAGCCGTACCGGAGACTCGCCCGCCCCCCTTCGGTGGCCAGCCCCTTTCCCCACGAGTCGGGATGCAGCCGCCACCCAACTTCCACGGCCGGAAGGACCTGGGGCAGCCAGGTGGGGATGGCGAGACCGATGTAGCCGATCAGCCCTCCGCCCGTTTTCAGCTCGGCGGCCCATATGCCGAAGCCGTGCGTTTGCCAATGCTCCAGCTGACGGTCCAGAAAGTGTTCCGACTCGGCCCGGGAGAGCCCACGCCCGAACGGGTAGCGCCAGACTTCTGGCTCAGCGAACACGGCGGCCAGGTTGTCGACGTCGGCCGACGACCACGGACGAAGGACGAGCCTCTCGGTCTCCACCGTGCTCACCGTGTCAGGCTACGGCCGGCTCAGCTGTGGCGAAGCTGCGACCTCAGGTGAACCGGGGCTGGGTGAGGTCGACGTACTCGTCGACCCTGGCCGCCGACGTCCACTCGGCGAACAGGGCCTGCATCTCCTCGGGCATCTCGTTGGCCTCGTTGGCGCGGGCCTCGGCCTCGGACCGGAAGTACACGGCGTCGGTGAACGTGCCGTCGGCGTGGATCACGGTGACGTCGCCGATGACGTCGGGGCGCAGCTCGGCCATCGCCGCCTCGAGCTCCTTCATCCGGCCGTGAAGCTCGTCCAGTTTGGCGGCGTCGAGCACCTGGCCTCGCATCACCTGGACGAATCCGGCGGTGTCGGAGCCGCCGCCACCCGTGACCACGACCTCGATGCTGTCCTGGAACGTCGGGTCCTCGACGGTCTTCTCCATCGCCGCCCACCAGGCGCCCTGTTCGGGACGCTCGCTGTTTCGGAGGGCCGCCTCCTCGGACTCGAACCGGGCCAGCACGATCAGCCGCCCGTTCTCGGTGATGCCCGCCGTGCTGCCGAGGAAGCCCTCGGCCCCCGGGCGAACGTCGCTCTCCCAACGAGCGACCTGCCGCCACATGGCTTCCTCGTCGACCACTTTGGCGGTGATGACCTGGATGAACATTGGCTTTCCCCTCTCCGTGGTTGGTCGAGCGTAGGCGTTTGCGCCCTCACCTCGAGCGGTCAGCCACCGGCACGGCTCCGGAGCGCTACGACCACATCCATCAACTTCGCAGAGCACCTGCCACGCACCAGAAATGCTCAAACCCGCTCATTTCCGAAGTACCACCGATGCCCGCTAGACATGACTGCGTGCTGAACCGCCTGTCCCGGGCCCTTACGCCCGTCGTGCTGGTCCTGCTCGTGGCGACGGCGGGTTGCTCGTCCGGCGCCTCGAAGAGGGCTTCGTCTGCGATCGGGTCGCCGACCACCGCGCCGCGCAAGAAGGGGGGCGGCGCAATGCCGTGCGATGTCGACACCTTTCTTCAGATCGTGAAACGTGAGGGAGCACCGTTTGACCTCTCACCCGACGTGCTGAGCCGGACAGAGCCATTCGGCGACCCAAAATGCGACCCGGATTTCGCCACACAGTCCTTTTTCTTCTCCCCACCCAGCCCCGAGGGGTACCTCGCCGGGTTCCGTCCCTCAGCCGACGGATCGTGGGTGCTGATCAGCGTCAACTGCAAGGAGATAGTGGACGGGGTCAAGCGCCAGATCTGCTGAGGATGACCTGCGTGTTCCGAGCCGACGGCGGGTCTCTGGGCTCTTCGGATTGCAAAGGGTCTGATGGTGCGGCGTAGGTCCCAGTTGCGACAACCGGCGTGGAGCAGCACCCGGATGCGGTGGTTGCGGAACCGTCGCGATCGAAGGCGACCCGCTGGCGCGCCTTATGAAATTGGTGGCCGCTTCGGTCGGGCAGGAATCGTCCTGGAGATCAGGCCCAGGCGCTCGACAGCGCGGGTCAGTAGCCGCCGGATCGATACAGCGGATCGTCCTTGCAGCCGCGATGGCCCAGCGTCTCGTTCTGGACCCGCCGGCGGCACTCGTCGAGCATGGCGTTGGTGAGCCCCACGAGATGAAACGGATCGGCAACCTGTATGGCGTAGGCCATCTGTCAAAACTCCAGGAGCACGATCGTCGGCCTCCGCGGACGCGAACGTCCACAGCGAAGAAGGGTGGAGCCGGCAGGTCAATGACCCGGGTGTTGACGCACGGTACCGGAGCCAGCGTCGCCCAGGTACCAAAGCCGCATCCGGCAAGTGGAACCTAGGTATCGGAGCCACGGTGGAAAGCATTACCGGGACCGGCACATGCAAAATCGTTTGCAAACCGCCGCTGGAGGCCGTCCGCCTCCCGGCCAGAGGCCCGCTTCAGCCCCGTGACCAGGGCTTTCGTCGTGCGCCCCCAGGGACTCGAACCCTGAACCCGCGGATTAAGAGTCCGCTGCTCTGCCAGATTGAGCTAGAGGCGCTAGGAGGGTGACCGAGGGGACTCGAACCCCCGACTTCCAGGACCACAACCT
>JALZAH010000452.1 GCA_030948425.1 Actinomycetota bacterium | reverse complement strand
ACGCAGTGGCGGCGGCGGGGCGGCGGGAAGGTGCCCTCAGGCGCTGGCCTTGTCCTCCGAACCCTCCGAACCCTCCGAACCCTCCGAACCCTCCGTCGCTGCCGCCACCTTCCCACGCCTGCCCTTCTTGGCACCTGAGCTCTTACCGGCAGCGGCCAGCGACGCTTCGAGAGCGGCCATGAGATCGACGACCGGGGCGTGCTTCTCGGACTCCTCAGGGGCGGCGATGGTCTCCCCGTCGGCCTTGGCCTCGATCATGGCCAGCACCTTCTCCCGGTGCTCGTCGTGGTACCTGTCGGGGTCGAACTCACCCGAGAGGGACTCAACGAGCTGGGAGGCCATCTTCAGCTCCCGGTCGCTGGGCTTGGTGTCGGCCGCCGTGCGGACCTCGAGATCCTCGGTGGCGACGACCTCGTCGGCGTAGAGCATGGTGGCGAGCAGCAGCACGCCGTCCCGGACCCGCATGGTGGCCAGATACTGCTTGGTGCGCAGGACGAAGCGGCCGAGAGCCACCTTTCCGGTCCTGGCCATGGTCTCGGCCAACAGGGCGTAGGGCTTGTCGGCGCGACCGTCGGGCACCAGGTAGTAGCTGTGGTCGAAGTACACCGGGTCGATGTCCTCCAGGTCCACGAACTCCTCGATCTCGATCGTCCGGTCCGCCTCAGGGTCGAGGGCGGCCAACTCCTCGGGATCGATGCGCACATAGTTGCCACCTCCCAGGTCGTAGCCCTTGACGATGTGGGCATAGTCGACCTCCTCCCCGTCGACCGAGCAGACCCGCTTTTGTTGGACCCGAGCGTTGTCCTCGTCGTGAAGCTGATGGAAGCGCACCTCTTTGCTCGACGTGGCCGACACCAGCTTGACGGGTACGTTCACCAGGCCGAAGTTGACCGACCCACTCCAGATTGCCCTTGGCATACCCCCATTGTTCCCCGTGGCGGCCCGTTCGTCACTGGGGACTGTCACCATGGCGCCCATGAGCAGCGTCGAACAGACGACCGAACGCCTGGCCGCCCTCCTCCTGAGCGGCGGCGACGCGCTGGCCGCCCCCACCCGCTCGGACCTGGTGTTCGTCGACGACATCGTGGTGAACCCGCTGCCGGTTGGCTTCCCACCGCCTGACACCTGGGCGGTCGACGGTGGCCAGGCACTGGTGGCCGACGCCCGCTGCTTCCAGGTCTACGCCACCCGGGCGGCCCGCATCTGCTGGCGCGACGGGGCGTCGGTCATCGAGGACGAAGGAGAATTGCGCATCCATCTCTTCGGCGCCGGCGGTGAGGCGGACGCCTTGGTGGCGGCGGGTGCCCCGGTGGCCGAGCACAGCTCGGTGGACGTGAACCTGGCCCGGGAATGGGGGGAGTGGGAACAGGTGGCGGCCTGTGTCGGCGCGTGCCAGTCAGGCGGTCTGGTGCTGGTCGACGGCGACCTGCAACCGGACTGGCGCTTGCCGCCCTGGTGGATCGCCGGGCTCCTCGAAGCCGCCGTCGATCGCCGGGTCGGCCTGGTCGGGGTGACCAAGCACTCGTCACTGACCCGGGGCGGCGCACCGTTGCTCGGCTGGCTGGAGCGGGAAGCGGAGACCGCCCTCGGTCCTCGAGCTCGTTGGTGGACCCGGGTGGCAACCACGGCCCCGGAGACCGGGCCCGGTCTCGACGTGGTCGTGTCACGCCTCGACCCTGATGCCCGCTTCGCCTTCCGGGTAGATCTCCCCGGGGGCAGCGATGTCGCGCACGTACTCGGTCAACTGTCCACCCTGGCGAACGACGCCGCCTTCCCCGGCTACCCCTACCCTCTGTCGGTCGCCGATCGGGTGGCGGCGTGTGGGACGTGGGTGCGCGCTGAGCTGTGGGATCGCATGGAGTCGGAGCTCGACCGCCTGGGGGTGCCGACCGAGGTCAGAGAGCGAGCATTCAGCGACCGGCACCGGCTCATGGAGCGGGCATGACAGGCTGGTGGCGATGACCGATGCCGCCACCTTCGACCGGGCACCGGTGAGGGGGCGCCTGTTCGGCAAGAACGTGCTCGAGGCCACCTTCCGGGCCGCACCCGACGAGGACCTCTTCCTCGGCGAGCTGCTCGTCGGGGTCGACGATGCCACCGACCGGCGCTACCTGTTTCGCATCGTGGATGTCACCTACGGCACCGAGCACCGCGAGCCGGGATGGGCCGAGCGGGTCGCGGGGACGTTGCTGGCCGACGACGCCCGCGGTGACCAAGGCGCTCACCCCATCAGCGAACAGGAACGGCGGACCTACCGGGTGGCCACCTGCGGCTGCCTCGGGTACCTGGCACCGCCGGAGCGCCCGGGTGGTCGCCGGACCGTGTTCCGCAAGCCCAAGAGCCTGCCCACGCAGTTCTCCGCGGTGCTGGCCCCCCAGCCCGAGGACTTCGCCTTCCTGGCCGACCGCATGGGTGATCTCACGGTGGGCCGACTGCGCAGCGGCGAGACGGTCGTCGACCTGCCGGTCGGCATCCCCGGCAGGACCCTGGCTACCCACGTCGGGATCTTCGCCACCACCGGCATGGGCAAGTCCAACCTTCTCCAGGTCCTGGCCGCCCGGGTCATGGGTGCGAACGGACGCTACGGGCTGCTCGTCATCGACCCCCATGGCGAGTACCTCAAGGCCCTCACCCGGCATCCGTGGGCGGACATGTCGCTGCGGGTCTATGCCAACCGGTCGCTCCCCGGCACCTCGTCGCTCAAGGTCAGCCTGGGCGAGCTGTCCGTCGACGACCTGCGTACCGCCTATGAGTGGAGTCGTCCGCAGGAGGAGGCCCTCTACGAGCTCGAGCGTCACTACTCCACGACTGCGGGGGACGGAGGCGGCTTGGCCTGGCTGGCCGACTTCGCCACCCTGGAGGACCTGGCCGGCTTCCGGGACGTCGAGCTGTCCTCCCGGGTCGCTCTGTCCACCCTCCAGGTCGTTCATCGCCGGGCCCGGCGCATCGTAGGCCTGCGTTGCATCGCCACCGATCCGTCGGTGTCGGTGGGCGGTCGCGTCGTCAACGATCTGATGGCCGGCAAGGTGGTGCTCGTCGACGTCAGCGGCCTGGGATCGACCGAGGAGGTGCTGGTCGCCTCCTTCCTGGCCCGCCGCATCCTCGATGAGTGGCAGGGCGCCTATCTGGATGACCCTGCACGCCACGAGCGCATGCCGGTGGTCGCTCTCGCCTTGGAGGAGGCCCAGCGGGTGCTGTCGGGGAACAAGGATCGCGAATCCAATGTGTTCCCCCGCCTGGCACGGGAGGGACGAAAGTTCAACGTCGGCCTTTGTGCTGTCACCCAGCAGCCGAAGCTGCTCGACGACGAGTTGCTCAGCCAGTTCAACACCTTCTTCGTGCTTGGCCTGGCCGACGAGAAGGACCGCAACATCCTGCGCTCGTCGGCCAAGGCCGACATCAGCTCACAGAGCGCCGAGATCCAGACGCTCATGCCCGGAGAGTGTCTGATCGTCAACCTGGCGGCGCCGTTCGCCATACCGGCGACCATCGATCTCTACGCCGACGTGGTCCGCCACGCCACCCCGCCGCCCACCGTCAGGCCATCCGTGGCCGCCAACGTGTCCGCCCTCGTCGACTGATGTCGCTACTCAGTCCTGCGGCGTCTGGAAGTCTCCGGCATCGTGGCGCAGCCGAGCGAGGATCGCCACCAGATTGGATACGTCGGTGTCGGAGAGCCCGGGGGCGGAGAAGACCGTGGCGTTGATCACCTTGGTGGCCTGCTCGGCGACTTCGCGACCCTTGGGACGGATCTCGGCCAGGGTGGTCCGCCGGTCCGTGGGGTGGGAGACTCGGCGGATGAGTCCTCCGGCCTCAAGGCGATCGACGGCGTTGGTGACGCTGGTGGGATGGACCTGGAGGCGGGCGCCGACCTTGTTGAGGGGCAACGATCCCTTCCGGCTGAACAACAGGAGCATCAAGACCTCGTAGCGGGCGAAGGTCAAGCCCAGTGGCCGTAGTTGGCTGTCGATGCCGCCGAGGAAGATCTGTTGGGCGCGGAAGATCGACGTGATGGCGGCCATGCCATCTGCGGAATCTCCCCAGCCATGCTCCGTCCACTGGCGGCGAGCCTCGACAACAGGGTCGAAATCGAGCGGCCTACCTGGCACACACCACCTCCGCGGCCGCCGTGCGCGGCGCTTCGGGGAATGCAGGGTACTCGGCCCGACGACGCCGACCGTCGCGCACTCCGGCTCGTCGGCGTCACCCAACGATCGTCGCGTCGAAGTGCCAGTCGGCGCCGTCGGCGCCGTCGGTGACCAGGCGCCGGCGCCCCCCGGGTCGCTCGAGATCGCCGTCCTCGTAAGCCTCGTCACCCTCCCACACGATGGCGGCCAGCTCGCCGGAGTCGGAGAGCACGACGCGAGTGACGAAGCGCTCGGGGGGACGGGAGGCGGCGTCGGCCAGGACGGAGGCCACGTCGGGACGCGCTGAGAGCCACGTGAGGGTCATCCACGTTGGTGGGGCCAGGGACATCTCACCTCGGTGGCGACGGGCCAAGGCGGCGGCCGGTGCCAGCCACACGTGGTCGTGGACCTCGGCCCGGTCGACCACGACGGTGCTGCCGGGGATGGCGGCGGCCACGAAGAACCAGGTGGCGAACCTCCTCGGGGCCTCCGTCGGAGCCAACCACCAGGACAGGACCGCCAAGCCGTCACGCTCGAGTCGCAGGCCGGCCTCCTCCTCCGCTTCGCGCACGGCGGCCATACGAGCGGCGGCCACCTCGCTGGTGGCTCCCACGTTGCCCGATCCGATGGTCCCCTCGTGGTCGGAGGCCACGGCGTCCCCCGTCGTGTCCCCGACGGCGGCCTGGAGATCCCCGTCGTCGACCCGGCCGCCGGGGAAGACCCACATCCCGGCGAAGGACCCTGCGCGGTTGCGGCGCACGAGCAGCACCTCGAGACCTTCCTGACCGTCGCGCACGGCGGCGACCGTGGCCGCCGGCAGTGCCGCACCAGAAGCCTGCTGTGCCACCCGCACCGTCATTCCGTGGTCAGGCGCCGCCGCAGGTGCCCGGCGGCCGCTTCGTCGCCTGGGTTGGAGCGCACGGCCAGACGCTCGGCGACGGTCTGGCGATGGGCGACGTCGACGTTGCCGCCGTACTTGAACTTGGCCCGCACCTCCTCGATAGCGACAGACACAGCCCGGATGGCCGCCAACTTGTCCCGGTGAGCGTCGTAGGGATCGGCCACGACGATGCCGGGCTGCAGGACCTCCATCTGGCGGCTCAGCACTCCGGCGACCAGTTCTGCGTCATCGACGACCGACGCCCGGCCGGTGAGCTGCACGGCGCCGTAGTACGTCGTCGGTATGCCGAGCGTCGGGTCCTCATCACCGATCGTCTTCCAGTCAGAGGGCACGTAGGCCCAGTCACCGGCGACGCTCAGCACCACCGTCGCCTGCTCGGCCACCGCTTCGAAGAACGGGTTGGCCCTGACCAGGTGCAGCAGCACCGTGTCACCC
>JALZAH010000566.1 GCA_030948425.1 Actinomycetota bacterium | reverse complement strand
GGCGGCGGCCAGCAGAACCGGGTCACCCCCGGTGAGATCGCCGTGTCTCGGGCGGCCGGGCGGGCCCGGGGCGGAGCCGCCGCCTCCGACGCGTTCTTTCCTTTCCGCGACGGCCTCGACGCCATCGCCGCCGCCGGGGTGGCCGCCGTGGTCCAGCCCGGCGGATCCCTGGGCGACGACAAGGTCATCGCCGCCGCCGACGAACACGGCCTGGCCATGGTCTTCACCGGCGAGCGACAGTTCCAACATTGAGCGCCATCCTTCTGCCCGGCGCACCGGTCGCCGAAGCCGTCCTGGCCGACGTCACCGCCCGCGTCGCCGTGCTGGCCGCCGCTGGCCACCAGGTTGGGCTCGGCACCATCCTGGTCGGCGACGACGCCGCCAGCGCCGGCTACGTGACCAAGAAGCACCAGACCTGCGAGCAGATCGGCATGGCCAGCTTCGACGAGCGGATCCCGGCCACCGCCGACCAGGCCGACCTGCTCGCCGCCGTCGCCCGCTTCAACGCCGACCCGGCGGTGGACGCCTTCATCATCCAGAACCCGGTGCCCGCCGGGTTCGACTTCAACGAGGCCATGTCCCGGGTCGACCCGGCAAAAGACGCCGACGGCCTGCATCCCACCAACCTCGGCCTGTTGGCTCTTGGTCATGGCGACGCGCCGCGGCCGTGCACCCCCCTAGGGATCAAAGCCCTGTTGGCTCACCACGAGATCCCCGTTGCCGGACGCCAGGTAGTGATCGTAGGTCGGGGTCCGACGCTCGGCCGACCCTTGTCGATGCTGCTGGCCCTCAAGGAACCGGGGGCCAACGCAGCGGTGAGCGTCGTTCACACCGGGGTCCCGGACTGGGGACGCCTGACCCGCCGGGCCGACATCGTCGTCGGGGCCGCAGGCGTGCCGAGCATGATCACCCCCGACACCATCCGGCCCGGATCGGTGGTCATCAGCGGTGGGATCTCGTGGGAGGGGCGGCGCCTGCGTCCCGATGTCGACGAGGCCTGCAATGAGGTCGCCGGGTGGATCACGCCGCGCCTGGGTGGGGTGGGGGTGACCACGGTCGCCATGCTCCTGGCCAACACCGCGTTCGCCGCCGAAGGCCGCCACCGGGCTGGCTAGCGTCGGTCTGTCACAACGCGCTGGCCACGTCGCTCCGGGTCACGGTTCGGCCGATCGGCGGCCCCGCGCTACGGGCGGCAAGGACTGCGGCAAGGACTGCGGCGGCACCCACGAACAGGTAGTTGGCCCCCTCCCACGATCTGAACGTGAACTGCAACGCCTCAAGCTCCCCCAGGCCGATGAAGGCGTGGGGGAGCGCGACGCACCAAGCCAGACACGTGAACCAGGTGCGCACGTCGGGGGATAGCCGGCGTAGGGCGACCACGACGATCACCGCCGTGACCGTGATGCCGATGGCGATGTTTGCCGTCGGCTCCGTGGTGGCCCTACCGAAGAGGTGGGCAGGCGGGTACGGGTGGGTGCCGACCGAGGCCACCAGGTGGGCCCCGCCGGCCACCGCCACGCCGATCGCCCCCACCAGCCACGCCCGGCGCCGGTCCCGACGGGCCAGGAACAGGCCGAGCAGCACCGGTAGGAGAAGGTAGATGACTCGGGAATTGGCGATCACGGCCGCAGACAGGCCGAGGGCCACGCTTGCTCCGTCGCCCGGTCGAAGCCGATGAGCCAGGGCCACCAGCGCCACCATCAGCGCGCCCAGCACCAGAAGGTCCTGGCCCTCGGCAAGCATCACGTAGAGGTGAGGGGAGCAGCAGAGCAGACCTAGGCCGACGGCGACTTCGGCCCGCCGGCCCAAGCTGCGGCGCAGCACGACCACGGCCACGGTCAGCCAGAACGGTAGAAGAAGCGGGAACAGGTGGGGAAAGCTGAAGGGCACGTTGACGATCAGCCAGAGCGGGCCCGGGCTGACCGGGTTCCCCCGCATGAGCACCACGGAGTAGAGGTGGTGGCCGTGGACGAGGGCCTGGTCGGGTGCGAAGAGGGCCTGCGCCTGGGTCCCCCCCGCTCCCCGGGCGATGCGGGACCGCTCGCCTTGGTACAGGACAAAGCTGGCCGCAGCAATGGCGGCCAGCATCACGGCGGACGCCGGCCAGGCATCGGCCACCCGGCGGAACCCCGGTCGGGCCAACAGGGTGAAGGCGGCGGTCGTGACGCCGGCGATGGCCAGGGTCACCGCCCCGGCCATGACCACCGGGTGGGGGCCATATTTGGCCACGTCGCCGAAGCTGGGGACGGCCAGGGCAGCGGTCACGACGGCCACCTGGCCGACGGCGGCCGCCGTGGGCGGGCGCCACCTGTCCCCGTCGAGGTCCCGTTCCCCACGGCGTCCGTGACGAGACCGCTGGGCCATGGGCGCGAGGGTAGCGCCGAGCCCGGAACATTCCGGCGTATCGGAAAGGCCCTACCCTGAAGGTCATGGCCAAGATCGCCGATCTCCTGCGCACCGGGAGGACATTCTCCTTCGAGTTCTTTCCTCCCAAGGACGACGCCGAGCACGATCGCCTGGTCCGCACCCTGATCCAACTGCAGCCTCTGGACCCATCCTTCGTGTCGGTGACCTACCGTGGAGGGCCCTCGTCTCGCCAACGCACCCATGATCTGGTGGCGTCCATGCTCAAGGTGACGACGCTCAACCCCATGGCCCACCTGATCTGCGTGGGCCACGCTCGCTTGGAGCTGGCCGAGATCCTGGTCGATCTGCGCAAGGCCGGCGTCGACAACCTCATGGCTCTGGGCGGCGACCCACCGACCGACCCGGGAGCGACGGCCGGCGAGCTGCGCTACGCCAACGAGCTGGTCGAGCTGGCCCGGGCCATTGGTGGGTTCTCCATCGGGGTGGCTGCCCACCCGGCCGGTCACCCGAAGTCGCCTGATCGTGGTGCCGACCGCGATCGGCTGGGCGCCAAGCTGCGGATCGCCGACTTCGCCGTCACCCAGTTCTTCTTCGACGTCGAGGAGTTCACCACTCTGGTCGACGACCTGGGGTCTCGGGGGCTGGACAAGCCCATCATCCCCGGGATCATGCCGGTGACCAGCCTCACCTCGTTGGAGCGGATGACCGCCATGGGCGGGGTCGTTCCCGCCTGGCTGCGCGCCCGGCTCGAAGGAGCAGCAGATCCCCAGTCCGTGCGCGCCGCAGGCATCGAGGCGGCCACCGAACTGTGCGGCCGCCTGCTCGATGCCGGCGCTCCCGGGCTGCACTTCTACACGTTGAACTCCTCTCGGGCCACGGCGGAGATCTACGCCAATCTCGGCATCGCCGCGTCGGCCTCCAGCGCCGGGGAGGCGTCGTGACCAGCAATCGCGTCTGTGCCCTGCTGGGTTGTGCGTACCCGCTGATCGCCTTCAGCCACTGCCGGGACGTAGTCGCCGCAGTGACCAACGCCGGGGGGTTCGGTGTCCTGGGGGCCGCCGCCTACAGCCCCGAGGCGCTCGACCGGGAGCTCACCTGGATCGACCAGGCGGTGGGCGGGCGCCCCTACGGGGCTGACATCCTCGTCCCCGCCCACGTGGAGGGTGGCGACGGCGGCTCGGGTCACCGGGCCGGCGACCTCGCCTCCCTGGTCCCCGACGAGCAACGACGGTTCGTCGCCCAGATCCTGGCCTCCCACGGTGTCGGCGATGGCCAGTCGGTACCACCGGCGGCCGCCGCCGCCGCCAGCATGGGTTCGGCCACGAACAATGAGTTGCTGCTCGACGTCATCTTCGCGCACCCGATCCGCCTGGCGGCCAACGCCCTCGGTGTCCCCACCCCGGCCATGCTCGACCGGTCCCGCCGGGCCGGCGTGCCGGTGGCAGCACTGGTCGGCAACCGGGTGCACGCCGAGCGGCAGGTGGCTGCAGGTGTGGACCTGATCGTGGCCCAGGGCGGGGAGGCCGGCGGCCACTGTGGTGAGGTGTCAACCATGGTGCTCGTCCCCGAGGTCGTCGACGCCGTGGCCGCCACTGCTCGACCAGTACCGGTGGTGGCTGCCGGGGGGATCGTCACCGGCCGCCAGATGGCCGCCGCCCTCGCTCTTGGGGCCGACGGTGTGTGGACGGGATCGGTGTGGCTCACCACCGACGAGGCGGAGACGGCGCCGGCCACCAAGGCCAAGATGCTGACGTCCGGATCTGGCGACACGGTCCGCTCCCGGAGCCGTACCGGCAAGCCGTCACGCCAGTTGCGCTCGGCGTGGACCGATGCATGGGAGTCCGCCGCCGCCCCGGCTGCGCTGTCCATGCCGTTGCAATCGATGCTCGCCGAGCCTGCGCTGCGCCGCGTCGATCAGGCTGCCGCGAGCGGCAATCAAGGAGCGGCGGAGCTGGCCACCTACTGGGTGGGCCAGGGCGTTGGCCTGATGAACGCCAGCCGACCCGCCCGCCGGGTGGTGACCGACATGATCGAGGAGCTGGCGGTCACCATCGACCGGCTCAGTCAGCTCGGCGATTGAGGCCGGCCTAGAGGACGATCAGCGGGCTTCGTCCTCCAAGGGACCCGGGTAGGCCCGCTCTGCTCGTTCCTCCAGCTTTGCCGACTGGCGGCGCACGACGAGCAGGGCGACGACGATCCCGACCGCCGCAGCTCCACCAAGGATCAGGTTGATGGTCCCTGAGGCTCGCCGGAGGGCATCCCCGGCGATGTAGGCCACGAAGGCGTAGATGGCGGCCCAGATGATGCCGCCGGTCGTGTTGTAGATCAGGAACCTGCGCCAGGCCATGCGGTTGGTGCCGGCCAGGAACGCCGCATAGGTACGCAGGACGGAGACGAACCGACCGAAGAACACGACCTTGCCGCCGTGGCGGTCGAAGATGTAGCGGCCGACCTTGACCTTGACGTCGTCGAGCCGAACGTAGTGGCCGTAGCGGCGCAGCAACCGGTAACCGCCGCGGTCGCCGATCCAAAAACCGATGTTGTCACCGATGATGGCGGCGGCTGCGGCGACGACGAAGATGACCCAGATGGACAGCCGGTGGGTATGGCCGGCATAGATGGCGGCCAGGATGAGGATCGTCTCTCCGGGGACGGGCAAGCCGACGCTCTCGGCTCCGACCAACAGGCCCACGGCCAGATAGCCATAGGTGACGATCAGGTGATTCACCGCAAGTCCCGGTACTCGACGATGGCGCCGGGTTGCATCACGAGCGGCATCCTACGGGGCATGCACGTCGGGCCGTTCACGCCGGCGAGACACCGAAGAGGTCTCGGTAGGCTGAGCTCATGGCCGAGAAGATCACGACGTCCGAGGACGGGACCCTGACCGTCAGCAATGAGCCGATCATCCCGTTCATCGAGGGTGACGGCACGGGCGTCGACATCTGGCCGGCGGCCCAGGTGGTGCTCGACGCCGCCGCTCGAAAGCACGGCAAGACAATCACCTGGAAAGAGGTGCTGGCCGGCCAGAAGGCCTATGACGAGGTCGGGAGCTGGCTGCCCGAAGAGACCATCGAGGTCTTCAAGGAGTACCTCATTGGCATCAAGGGACCGCTGACCACACCGGTGGGGGGCGGCTTCCGTTCGCTCAACGTGGCCCTCCGCCAGATCCTCGATCTCTACGTCTGCCTGCGACCCGTCCGCTGGTTTCAAGGTGTGCCGTCACCGGTCAAGCACCCGGAGCTGGTCGACATGGTCATCTTCCGGGAGAACACCGAGGACATCTATGCCGGACTCGAGGTCCAGGAGGGGACGACCGAGGCCATGCGGATGATCCAGATGCTCCACGATGAGTTCGGCTGGGACATCCGTCCCGACTCCGGTGTCGGCATCAAACCCATCTCCGAGACCGGTTCCAAGCGTCTGATCAGAGCGGCCATCAACTACGCCATCGACAGGGGCCGCAAGTCGGTGACCATGGTCCACAAGGGCAACATCCAGAAGTTCACCGAGGGGGCGTTCCGGTCGTGGGGCTACGACCTGGTGCGCGAGGAGTTCGCCGAAGCCGCCGTGGGCTGGGATGACTGCGACGGCCAGCCAGGGGAGAGGATCCTGGTCAAGGACAACATCGCCGACATCACCCTGCAACAGGTCCTGACC
>JALZAH010000444.1 GCA_030948425.1 Actinomycetota bacterium | reverse complement strand
TCCCCGAACCGGGCCGGGCGTTCACCATCGCCGGCCTGGCCCTGGCGTCAGGTCGTCGCCCGACCCTCGTCGCCGTGGCCACCGCCGCCGACGCTGAGCGTCTGGCCCACGATGTAGCCGCCTATCTGGGGCCCGACCAGGTCGACCTGTATCCGGCCTGGGAGACGCTGCCGTTCGAGCGGGTCAGCCCAAGCGTGGAGACCATGGGTCGCCGCCTTCGGGCCCTGTGGCATCTCCGAGCGGCCGGGACCGGGCCCCGGGTGCTCGTCGCCCCCGTCCGGGCGCTCCTTCAGCGGCTCGGCCCCGGCGTCGAGACGTCTGCCCCCATCGTGATCCGCAAGGGCGATCAGGTCGACCCCGAGGCCCTGGTGGCCCGACTGGTAGCCATGGGCTACCGGCGTGAGTACCAGGTTGAGCATCGCGGCGAGCTCGCCGTGCGGGGTTCCATCGTCGATGTGTTCGCCGCCACCGCCGACGGCCCCGTTCGCATCGACCTGTGGGGCGACGAGGTGGACCGCCTCACCGACTTCGCCGTCGCCGATCAGCGCTCCACCGGTGACGTCGACGACGTCGAGCTGTTCGGGTGCCGGGAGCTGGTCCCCGACGACGAGGTCAGGGAACGGGCGGCCAGGTTGATCGCCACCGCCCCGTGGGGCCGCGACTCGTGGGAACGGCTGGCCGAGGGACACATCTTCGACGGGATGGAGTCATGGCTGCCCTGGGTGACCACCGATGAGCGGCTCCTGACCGACCTGCTGCCTCCCGGCGCCCAGATCCTCATGGTCGAACCCCGCCGAATGCGCGACCGGGCCCAGGACCTGGCCGACGAGGAAACCGCCCTGGCGTCTGCCCTAGCTCAGACGTGGGGGACGGGCGGGGAGGACCTTGTCCACCTTCATGTGGGCTTCGATCGGCTTCTGGCCAGGACCGAGGCGGCGGCGTGGACTGTCACCGCCGCCCCCGAGGGACCGGGGACCACCACGGTGACGGCCATCGGCTGGGATCCCGTCGTCGCCGATGGTGAGCGGCTGGCCACCCAGCTGCAGGCCCTGATGGCCCAGGGCTACCGCATCACTCTGTGCGCCGAGGGTCGGGGAAGCGCCCAGCGGATGGCGGCCACCCTCGCTGAGCGGGGCTGGACGGTACCGTTCTTCGACGGCGACGTCCCCGACGGCGAGCTGACCCGGCCCGGCATTCGCATCGTCGTCCAGCCCCTGGAGCGGGGGTTCATCTATCCACCGCTGTCGCTGGCCGTGCTGGCCGAGAGCGACCTGACCGGCCGGCGCCGGGCGCATCGCAAGCCCAAACCTCGAGGTCGGCCCACCCAGACGTTCTTCGACGACATGAAGACCGGGGATCACGTCGTGCACCACACCCACGGCGTGGGGCGCTTCGGTGGCATGATCCGCCGGGCCATCGGGGGAGTGGAGCGCGACTACCTGCTTCTCGAGTACCGCGGCGGTGACAAGCTCTACGTTCCGTCGGACCAGATCGATCTCCTCAGGCCCTACAACGGCGGAGAGAGCCCGTCACTCAGTCGACTGAACGGCTCCGAGTGGCAACGGTCCAAGAGCCGGGTCCGCGCCGCGGTGCGCGAGATCGCCCAGGAGCTCGTGGTGCTCTACCAGACGCGAGTCAGCGCCACGGGCCACGCCTTCGGTCCCGACACCCCCTGGCAGGTGGAGATGGAGGAGGGGTTTCCGTATGCGCCGACGCCGGACCAGGCCAAGGCCATCGCCGAGACGAAGGCCGACATGGAGGCAACGGCGCCTATGGATCGCCTGATCTGCGGCGACGTCGGTTTCGGTAAGACGGAGGTGGCAATCCGGGCGGCATTCAAGGCCGTCCAGGACGGCATGCAGGTGGCCGTGCTGGTCCCCACCACCCTTCTTGCCTCCCAGCACTTCCAGACGTTCTCGGAGCGCTTCGCCGGTTACCCGTTGCGAGTGGAGATGCTCTCCCGCTTTCTCACCCCCGCCCAGGCCCGGCAGGTGGCCACCGGCGTCGGTGACGGCACGGTGGATGTGGTCATCGGCACCCACAAGTTGCTGTCCGGATCGTTGTCGTTCAAGAACCTCGGTCTGCTGGTGATCGACGAGGAGCAGCGCTTCGGGGTCAGCCACAAAGAGGCGATAAAGCAGTTGCGCACCGATGTCGACGTCGTGACCCTCACCGCCACCCCCATCCCCCGGACCCTGGAGATGAGCCTCACCGGGATTCGTGACCTGACGTTGCTGACCACCCCGCCCGCCGAACGCCAGCCCATCCTCACCTACGTGGGTGAGCACGACGACCGGGCCGTGGCCGAGGCCGTCCGGCGTGAACTGTTGCGCGAGGGCCAGGTCTTCTACGTCCACAACCGGGTCCGCGACATCGACAAGGTCGCCGCCGACCTGCGCAACTTGGTACCCGAGGCCCGGGTGGCGGTGGCCCACGGCCAGATGGACGAGGGGGCCCTCGAGAAGGTCGTGTTCGACTTCTGGGAGGGCGAGTACGACGTGTTGATGTGCACCACCATCATCGAGTCGGGCATCGACATGCCGACCGTCAACACCCTGGTCGTCGACCGGGCGGACCTGCTCGGACTCGGTCAGCTGCACCAGCTGCGCGGCCGGGTCGGCCGGGCCGGTCAGCGGGCCTACGCCTACCTGTTGTTTCCCCCGGACCGCAGCCTCACCGAGGAGGCCTATGAGCGGCTGCGGACGATCGGGGAACACACCGAGCTCGGGTCGGGATTCAAGATCGCCATGCGCGACCTGGAGATTCGGGGGGCGGGCAACCTGCTCGGCGGGGACCAGTCCGGCCACATCGCCGCGGTGGGCTATGACCTCTACGTGCAGATGGTCTCCGAGGCGGTGGCCGAGCTCAAGGGTGAGGAGGTCCGCCCGCCGGCGGAGATCAAGCTTGATCTGCCGGTCACCGCCAACCTGCCCGCCGACTACGTGGGCCGGGAGGACCTGCGCCTCGAGGCCTACCGGCGCCTGGCGACGGTCACCACCCACGGGGAGGTCGACGATATCGGCGCCGAGTGGCTGGATCGCTACGGGCCCCTTCCCGAGCCCGCCCAGGCCCTGCTGACCATCGGCCACCTGCGGGCCGAGTGCGCCAGGACCGGTGTGCGTGAGGTGGCCGTCGTCAAGTCCACCGCCGGCCTTTCGGGCGGCGCCTGGACGGCTCGTCTGGCTCCCATCGAGCTCAAGGCCAGTGCCACGGTGCGTCTCGGCCGGCTATGGCCCAAGGCCATCTACAAAGTCGACGCCGGCCAGCTCGTCGTCCCTCTGCCCCGGGGGTCGGAGCCGGCGGCGGACCTGGTCGACCTGCTCCGCCAACTGGTCCCCGCAACCACCGCGGCGACAGCCGGGTAGGAGCGCCACGACGGCGGCCGCCAACTTGGTGCCCCACCCCCGCCCGTCGGTAGCATCGGCGGCGCTGTGATTCGCACCCGACGACTTCTCGCCTTGGGCGCCGCCGTGGTGGCCACCACGGTGGTCACGGCGGGCTGCGATCCCTCACCGTTCGCCGCTCGGGTCAATGGTCAGGTCATCAAGCAGACGGCCCTGCAGTCCGAACTGCGGGGCAGGGCCGCCAACAAGGCCTACGTAAACGCAGTCAACCAGGCCGGCGCCCAAGGCGGCGGAGCGACGGTCGCCGGCATGTCGAGCGCCAGTTACAGCTCCGGGTTCGCCGCTGGTGTCCTCGACCAACTGGTCGAGGAC
>JALZAH010000439.1 GCA_030948425.1 Actinomycetota bacterium | reverse complement strand
GCCACTGGGGGCCCGTCCACACCCGGGCGAGCATCTCCGGTCCCCCGGCATCTTCGACGGCTTCGATGAACCGCTCGCCCTGCTCGTACTGGCGCAGCTTGGCGTCGAGGCCCATGACGACGCTGATCACCTTGGTCATCCCCCGCTGCCGGCGCCGCTCGCGCAGCGCCTTGGCGAAACGGGCGGCGTTGGGGATCCGCTGGGCGCCCGCCCGGTCCATGGTGATGTCGCCGTGACCTTCGAGGAGGCTCATCAGCCCGCCGATCTCCTGGATGGCAGCGAACTGCTCAGGGCTGGCCAGCAGCGTGAGAAGGCCACCATCGTCGAGCGGGTTGCGTCCGGCGCGGATCCCTGACGCGGAGCGACGCAACGCCTCGAGCAGTCGCTTCGGATCGGGATCGAGGCCGTCAAGGGTGTGGGAGACCAGGGACAGGAAATGCTCGCGCATCCATGGAACGCCGGTGAACTGGGCCCGGTGCGTGAGCTCGTGGAGGGCCAGCCACAGGCGGAACTCCCGGGGCGGGAAACCGAACTTCTTCTCCAGGGACAAGACGTTGGGTCCCACGTAGTAGACGATGTCCTGGTCCTCGGGGTGCTCCTCCTCGATGAGCAGCTGGTCGTACTGGCCGAGCACCCGGGTCGACATCCACCCGAGAAGCAACCCGACCTGTGCCCCGCTCACCGATCGGCTCACCGAGATGGGTAGACCGGGGCCCCGGCGCTCGGCCAGGCTGACCGCCAACTTGTCGGTCACCGGACGGAGCAGTCGTTGGAACGACGCCACGTTGGCGTGCACCCACGCTGGTCGGTCGACCACCCTGGCCCGGGCTGGGCCGGCCAGGGACTTCAAGCCTGTCTCGGCGGTCACCAGCTCCTCGGCCTGGGCCGTGAGCTCGTCGAAGTCGGCAGCCAGAGCCACCATGTCGAAGTGGGCGGCAGGTGCTGTCCGCCTGGCCACCTTGGCCGCCACCCGCTCGGCCACGTCCCAACCGATCAGGCCCGCACCGGCCGACGGCGAGGCCTTTGAACCGGGTCCGACCTTGTTCGTGACCTCGGGTACCGTCACGGGGTGGGGCGCGTCACGGGGTGGGGAGGCGTCAGAGTCGTCATAACTCCGATGCTACCGAGCCGTGGCCAACACTGACCGCCCCGGGGCCTCGAAGCGCCCTACACGCGTTCCTCAGGCGATCTTCTTGCCACGGGTCCTGGGCACGGCCATGGGCTCATGCTGGTAGCAGTACTTTCCGTTGTTGTATCTCGACAGCTTGGTCTCGCAACCCGGCTCCCGACATGCCCGGTCGCCGCCGAAGGACTTCGACGGGCGCTCGCTACCACTCAAGGTATGACCCCCGAGGGATCGTTCACTCATGGTCTCGCTCCAACATCTCTACGGTACGTAGAACAACAGCGGTGGTGCCGAGCCGATTCCCTGCGCCAAGGAGCCGCTGTGGTCAGTGTTCGGTACTGCCACCCGGGCTGGATGGACCGAAGTCGTCAACCCACGTGGCGTCGCTCGACGCCTGAGCTAGCACGGCGGCGACCCGCAACCGCAGGTGGTCAGGTACCTGGTCCCGACACCGGGTGGCCACCACGATCTTGAGCTCCGCTTCGAAGTCGAACGCCCCCAGGCAGGGCGAGCATTCGTCGAGGTGGATCCGGATCTGCCGCTTGCGGTCCTCGGTCAGCTCACCGTCGAGGTAGCGGTACAGCGTGTCGAGGGCCTCCTCGCACGAACCCCGGCTGTGGCCCAGTGCGTCAGCGGCGGTGTAGCGGTTGTTGCCGGTCACCACTCGCCCGCCCGTGCCGACGTGGCCAGGTCACCGTCGGCCTCGATGTCATCGCTCGAAACAATCATCTGCGGTCTCTGTTCGCCTTTACGTTTGCCCGGCATCGCTCAGCGTTCTCTGGCTCGAGAACCAAGGGGGAGGCTTCAGCCGGCGCTCGGGGCGACCAGTCCACGCTCCATCCCAAAGCGGTGCAACGCCTTCTGCAACGCCTTTCTTCCACGATGGAGCCGGCTCATCACCGTACCGATGGGGATCTCGAGGATCTCGGCGATCTCCTTGTAGGAGAAGCCCTCGACATCGGCCAGGAGAACGGCCATGCGAAACGACTCTGGCAACGACTCCAAGGCCTCTTTCACCTCGGTGTCGGTGATGTGGTCGAACAGCTCCTCTTCCGCGCTGCGCCCGGCAGCGACCGCCTCCAACCCGCCGAGCCGGCGGTAGAGGTAGAGGTCCTCACCCTCGTCCAACTCGGTCTGCTCCGGTCGACGCTTCTTGGAGCGATAGGAGTTGATGAAGGTGTTGGTCAGGATCTTGTAGAGCCACGCCTTGAGGTTGGTGCCCTCCTGAAACGACCCGAACGCCCGGTACGCTTTGAGGTACGTCTCTTGGACCAGGTCCTCGGCGTCGGCCGGATTTCTGGTCATGCGGAGGGCAGCGCTGTACAACGAGCCCATGTGTTCCATGGCCAAGTCGGCGAAGTGGGTCTGATCAGCCACCCACCCAGCCTACCCCGGAGCCGTGACCCCCACTCGGCGACGCCCGCTGAAGGCCTCAGAACAGGCACAGACGAGCCCCGTTAGGATTCGGGATTCGGGGGCCTCGTCCGTGCAAGGCCCGGACGTGGGGAGGCAACGTATGAACGTGACCGTGCTCGGAGCCGGCTCGTGGGGGACGACCGTGGCCACGCTGACCAGCGCCCACAACAACACCACCCTGTGGGCCCGCAATGAGGAGGTAGCCGACGAGGTCGAGGGGCGTCACAGCAACGAGCGCTATCTGCCGGGCTACACCCTGCCCGACCAGCTGCGAGGCACAGCGGACCTGGAGAAGGCGGTGGTCGACGCTGATGTCTTGATCGTCGGGGTGCCGTCCAAGGGCTTCCGGGCCACGCTGACCGAGGCTGAGCCCTGGGTTCGACCGTGGATCCCGGTGGTCAGCCTGACCAAGGGGATCGAGCCGGGCAGCCTGATGAGGATGACCCAGATCATCGAGGATCTGCTCCCCGGCCATCCCGCAGCAGCGCTGAGCGGTCCCAACGTGGCCCGGGAGATCATGGCCGGCCAGGCGGCGGCTAGCGTCATCGCCACCGAGGATCTGGGGGTGGCCACCGCCCTGCAGCAGGTGCTCCAGCGGGCGCTGTTCCGGGTGTACATGAACCACGACGTCGTCGGCTGTGAGATCGGCGGGGCCCTGAAGAACGTGATCGCCATCGCCGCAGGCATCGCCCAGGGCCTCGACGTGGGCGACAACACCCGGGCTGCGGTCATCACCCGCGGCCTGGCCGAGTTGACCCGCCTCGGCGTCGCCATGGGCGCCGAGGCTCAGACCCTCGCCGGTCTGGCCGGCATGGGGGACCTCATGGCCACCTGCATCAGCCCCCACAGCCGCAACCGCACCGTGGGCGAGAAGCTCGGCCAGGGCATGACCCTCGAGGAGATCCTCGAGGAGATGCACATGGTCGCTGAGGGCGTGGGGACGGCCGTGGTCACCTTGGAGCTGGCCGAGCGCTACGACGTGGAGCTGCCCATCTGCCAGGAGATCTACAAGGTGGTCATGGGCGAGGAGAAGCCGATCGACGCCTACCGGGGGCTGGCCGCCAGTCCCGGCCACGAGTCCGAGCCTGGTTGAGTGGCTCTGCGACCACGGTCTTACCCCGATTCGGTCTTACCCTGATTCGGTCTTCCCCTGAGTCGGTCTTACCCTGAGGACGGTGACGCCCCGGTTCCGGTTCCTCGAGTCGCCGACACCGCTGGCCCTCGCCCATCGGGGAGGGGCAAAGGAGAACCCGGAGAACACCTGGGTCGCCTTTTCCCATGCGGTGGACGACCTCTCCTACCGCTATGTGGAGACCGATGTGCACGCCAGCGCCGATGGGGTGGTCGCCGTCATCCACGACGCCACCCTCGAGCGCACCACTGACCGCTCCGGCGCCATCGCCGACCTGTCGTGGGCCGAGGTGACCGCCGCCCGCACCCCCGACGGGCAGGTGATCCCCCGCCTCGACGAGGTGCTCGGCGCCTGGCCGCACGTCCACTGGAACATCGACGCAAAGCACGACGCCGTGGTCGGACCCCTCCTCGAGGTGATCCGCCGGGCCGGAGCTGTCGACCGGGTGTGCATCACATCGTTCTCTGAGCGCCGCCTGTTGCGGATCCGGCACCTTGTCGGCCCCCAGCTGTGCACCGCCATGGGGCCGGTCGCCATCACTGCGCTGCGGGCCGCCAGCTTCACCCCCGGGGCCGTCCCGGCCGCCTGGCCGTCACCGTGGCGGCCGAGGGCGGGCACCGCCCAGGTCCCGCTGTCGCAGGGACGGATCCGGATCATCGACCCGAGGTTCATCGCCACCGCCCACCGCTTCGGTCTCGCCGTGCACGTGTGGACCGTCAACGACGCCGCCACCATGGAACGGGTGCTCGACCTCGGCGTCGACGGCATCATGACCGATCAGCCCACCTTGTTGCGAGGCGTGCTGGAGCGTCGGGGCCTTTGGCGGCCGCTCCCCTGACAGTTGCCACGAGAGGTTGAGAACCGGACAAAGCCGCCGCAGGAGCGGGCTCTAGACAGCGTTCACAGAGCTGACGACCCGTCTTGGGCAGCGTTATGGTGACGGCCGATCCGACCGTCCAGTCGGGAGCACCGTGTCCAACCAGGGGGATGCAACTTCATGACCACGACCACCACGGGCGCTACCGCTGGGCGACAGAGGGGGGGCTTCGTTGACGGCCTCTTCCACCGCCAACTGCATGCCTACCCCGACACCGGACCGCGGATCTTCTATCTGGCCGTCACCGTGGCCGCCACCGCCATCCTTTACTACGAGCTGTACTGCTCAGCGTCGGTGGCCACCCTGCAGTTGGCCACGCTGCACATGAGCTTCACCTTCTACGTGACGCTGCTGGCCGTCGCCAACCTCATCGGCGCCTTCGGATCGCTGCTGGCCGGCATCACCGACCGGTTGGGTCGCACCAACCTGGTCGTCGCCGGCCTGCTGATCGTCGGCGCCATGATCGCCTTCGTCATACCGGCGACCAACTCCAAGTGGACCTTCGGGGTGGCCACCGCCGTGGTCGGCCTCGTCGAGGGCATCTGTCTGGTGGCCACCCCCGCGCTCATCCGTGACTTCTCCCCCCAACTGGGGCGGGCCACGGCCATGGGCTTTTGGACCATGGGACCGGTGCTCGGCAGTCTGATCGTCTCGGTGGTCGGCACCAACACCATCACTGCCCGCACCACCTGGCCCACCGAGTACCGCATCGCCGGCATCGTCGGGCTGGCCATGTTCGTCGTCGCCTTCCTGTTCATGAGGGAGCTGTCACCCGGTCTGCGCGATCAGCTGATGGTCTCCACCCGTGACCGTGCCCTCATCGAGGCCCGGGCCAAGGGCCTGAACATCGAGGAAGCCCTGAGGAAGCCGTTCCGCCAGATGCTCCACGCCGACGTCCTGGCGTCGGCGCTCGGGATCGCCGTGTTCCTGCTCATCTATTACACCGCCGTGGCCTTCTTCACCACCTACTTCGTGACCACCTTCGGTTTCACGCTGTCGCAGGCCAACGGTCTGGGCAACTGGAACTGGGGATTCAACCTGCTCGCCCTGGTCATTATCGGGGCGCTCTCCGACAAGATCCGGGTCCGCAAGCCGTTCATGATCGTCGGCGGCGTGGGCTCCGCGGTGATGATCGTGGTCTTCCTGCGGCTGGCCACCCACCCCCACACCGGCTACTACCACTTGGCTGTGGTGCTGCTCATCCTGGCCGTCTTCCTGGGCATCGCCTACACCCCGTGGATGGCCAGCTTCACCGAGACGGTCGAGTCCCACAACCCGGCTCTTACGGCAACGGGCCTGGCCGTGTGGGGTTGGATCATCCGCGTCGTCATCTTCGTCGCCTACATCATCCTCCCCCACGTGGTCACCAGCACCAACGCCCTGGTCAACCAGGGGCCTGAGGTGCAGGCGGCGGCGGCCAAGTACGCCCCCCAGGTGGCGTTCGCCACCGCTCACCCCGCGGTGGTGGCCACCGCCCAGAAGTACACGACACAACTGACCGACGCCCAGAAGTTCGCTCCTGAGCTGGCCGTCATCGAGAAGAACCCGGGCCTGTTCACCGAGTTGGCGTCCAACCCGACCTTGCCGGCGCTCCAGGCCCGGGCGGTGGCCGCGGCCGGAGGCGGAGCTCAGGGGGCGACCATCCTGCAGTCCATTGCCACCAACCAGGCGGCCATCACCGGCGTCATCGCCGTCGCCCCTCAACTCCAGACGGTGGTGCCCTTCGCCGCCCAGCTGACCGCTCTGCAAAAGGCGGCGAGCCAACCCGACTTCCAGTACCTGCAGAAGAACGCCCCTGCCGTGCAGAAGGCGGCCAAGGACGCTCCCAGTGAGTGGCAGAACTATTACTGGATCTGCTTCGGCGGAGTCATCGTGTTCCTCACCACCGTCCCGTTGATGCGAGGACGCTGGAGCCCGAAGAAGGCCAGAGAGGACACCGACGCCCACGAGGCGCTGGTTCAGGCGGAGATGGCCAAGCTCAACGCCTGAGCCTGCCCGCCAGAACGCTCCCACCGGTCACCGTCGGGATCCCCGGGCCCCGGCGGTGCCGCGTGCCGCTGACCACCGCTCGCCCACCGCCGCCGCTCAGCGAGCCGGCGGTGGCCATCAACGCTTGGGCAATGTCCTCCCCTGAGACCTAGACCGCCCGCCACAGGGACTCCAGCCGGTTGTTGATGGAATGAAGGTCCAGTTCCTCGGAGTCGAAGTGGTCACCGAGCCACGCCACCGTATCGTCGTGTTCGGCGTCGGCTGGGTCAGCCAGGGCGTCGATGATGTGTTCGTAACCCTCGGGGCCACCCGAATCCTCGGGGGGACAGGCCCGGTCACCGGTGATGCAGACCAACGGGGCCGTCGAGGCGTCATAGGGTGTCACTGCGTTGACCTCGACCAGGTGCTCCCAGCCATCACCCAGGTCATAGAGGTAGGAGAAGGCGCTGTCCGGCGGGCCGATCTCGGCGAGGGTCACGGACGATTCGTCACCGATGGTCTCCCCCCAGCTCTTCTCCTCCGGCGGTCCGTAGGTGAGGTCACCGATCCGCCATTCGTGCAGATGGATGTCCTCCCAACCCATGGCGATCTGGATGACCGCATGGAGGACCGACAACGACAGCGGGCTCGGCACCCGCACCCGGCGCCACACCGGCGGGCCCACATCGAGGAGGGTGACGGTCAGCTCGTGCACGGTGAGCGACGGAGTGGCATCGGCCATGGCCGTGCAGGCTACGACGGCCGGGGCGGCCGAGGCCTCCGGGGTGCACGGGCCGGGGGGGCCGCGCCAACGGGGCGGACGGGGGCGGGCGGGGCGGCCAGCGGGACCGGCGGGTGCCCGAGCGCCTTGGCCAGCACCACGAAGATGAGGTCGGTCGTCTTTGGTTGCCCGTAACGCTTGTCGTCGTAGGGGAACGGCGCCGTCTCTCCGGTCCGCCGGTATCCCAGCCGCTCATACCAGGCGATCAGGTCGAGGCGTTGGGCCAGGACCGTCATGGTCATCAGCCGGGCGTCCCACTCCTCGATAGCGATGCGCTCCGCTTCGGCCACCACCGCCCGGCCCAGGCCTCGCCCCTGAAGTGCGGGGCGGACGGCGAACATGCCGAGGTAACCCACGCCCGAGGAGCGTCGTTCGAGTTGGCAACACCCGACCAGGTCCCCGGTGTCGGCGTCGTCGGCCAACAGCACCCGTCCGCGATGGCGGATCACGTCGTCCACGCCGGCGGCGTCTGTCCGCTGGCCGTCGAGAAGGTGGGCCTCGGTGGTCCAGCCCAGCTCGGAGGTCGGCCCGCGATAGGCCGACTCCACCAGAGCCACGATGTCGTGGACGTCGGCGAGGGTCCCGGGTCGGAACACCACCGCCGCCACTGCTCCCCCTCCCCCTCCCCCTCCGGTCGGCACGTCCGCATCATGCCCACCACGCCGAAGGCCGAGCCAACTGGCGGCTTCGACCGAGTCACGGCGAGCGGGGCGGCCGCCCCCGCGAACTGTGCCACACCCGCTGCTCCCGCCGTGCCCGCCGCCGCTGAGACCACCGAGCGCCCCGTGCCGACGGGACCTCTAGCCGGCGTCAGGGTCCGTGATCGATGAGCACACTGGTGAGGTCTTGGCCGAGGTCGGCTACACCCACGGCCAGATCGAGGCGTTTCGGGCCTCCGGGGTGATCCCTGAGGCGCCCTCCTGACTGGTCGGCGTGGGGAGCGCCGAGTCCCTTCTCGCCGACCGCCCTCCGAGCCCTGGGGCACAATCAGAGCGACCGATGTGGCGACAACGGAGAGGGACGACCAATGACCAAGTGGACGCCAGAACCGGACCCGGCTTCGGAGGACCGCCAAGATGGCGACGGTCCTGCTGAAGAACCAGAACCAGAGGCTCCGTGGTCGCCGCCGCGCTGGTCACCGCCGACGTCCCCCAGGCCCGATCCCCAACGGCCGATCCCGCCGGGCGTCCCTCCACCCAGTTGGCGACCACCGGAGCCGCACCCCACGTTCGATCGTCCACCGACAACTCCGCCCGACGCCGAACCGCCCAGCTGGCAGCCACCCCCATTCCTCCCCCCTTCCCGACCGCAGCCCCCGGCTCCCCGACCGCAGCCCCCGGCTCCCGGGCTCCAGGCCCCAGTCCCCGGACTCCAGACCAATGCTCCAGGACCCCAAACCCCAGCATCGCAGGCACCGCAGACTCCCAGCCCCAAACCGCAGACCCTCGACTCCCCACCCCCCGATCCGCCCCCAGCCCCAGCCCCCGGCACCTTGTCGGAGCGGGCCTGGGAGGACACCGGAGCGCTCGCCGGGCCACCTTGGTCACAACCGGGCGCCCAGGGTCCCACCTCCCCGACGGGGCGGTGGTCGCCGCCTGGCACGGCGATCCCGACCGGAAGGGCCACGAGTGGGGAGGGAACGTTGCTGATCACCGTGGTCGCCCCCGGCGGCGGCC
>JALZAH010000561.1 GCA_030948425.1 Actinomycetota bacterium | reverse complement strand
GGCGGCGGCCCCGTCGAGCTCGATGACCAGCACGGCGCCGGCCCCGTCGGGATAGCCGCAGTCCACCGCCGCCTCGGCTGCCTCGATGGCCAGAGCATCCATCATCTCGATGGCTGCGGGGATGATGCCGGCGCCGATGATGGCCGATGTGGCCGCTCCGGCGTCGTCGGTGCTGTCGAAGGCGACAAGGACGGTGTGCACGGCGTCAGGGACCCGGATGAGCCGGACGGTGACGCTGGTGACCACACCGAGCGTGCCCTCCGAACCGACGAACGCCCCCAGGAGGTCGTAACCGGGGGCGTCGAGGGTCTTGCCGCCGCCCAGGCTGACCTCGGCTCCGGCGGGGGTGACGATATCGAGCCCAGTGACATGGTTGGTGGTGAAGCCGTACTTCAAGCAGTGGGCGCCCCCGGAGTTCTCGGCCACGTTGCCGCCGATGGAGCACACCTGCTGGCTGGAGGGATCGGGAGCGAACTGGAAGCCCGACGGCGCCGCCGCCTTGGAGATATCGAGGTTGATGACGCCCGGTTGGAGCACGGCCCGCTGGTTGTCCGGGTCGATCTCCACCACAGCCCGCAGCCTGGACAGCACGATCAACACCCCGTCGGCATGCGGGAGAGCACCTCCCGACAGGCCGGTGCCCGAGCCGCGAGCCACGAACGGGACGCCGACCCGGGTACATTCGCCCACCGTGGCGGCCACGGCGTACGAGTCGGCGGCCAGCACGACGATGCCGGGAATGACCCGGAAGTGGCTCAATCCGTCGCACTCGTAGGTCCGCAGGCGCTGCCGGTCGGTGATCACCGAGTCGGCCCCGATCCGCTCGGAGAGTCGAGCGGCCAGGGCGGCCAGGGCGGCCGTCGACGGCTGGTGATGAGCACCGGGGTCGGCGGCGTGTTGGTTCGGTGCGGCGGTGACCATGACCCCATGCTACGAACACGACGCCGGGGGCGCACTAGCTCAGGGGCACTAGCCCACGACCCCGGTCAGCTCGGCCTGCCACGACAGCCTCGTCCCCCGGTCGGGTCGGAGCACCAAGGAGAGCGGGGCGTTGGTCGCGGCGAAGGCGCTAAGGGTGAGTGGGCGAGCGCCGGCCCAGCCCCGCGCCAGCACCCGGCCGGCGGGCCCGACCAGGTTGACCTCGCAGGCCGGGGCACCCCCCTCGGTCACCACTGCGGTCACCGGACCGCCCCGGGCGTGGAAGACCTTGACGATGGCTGGCCCCGCGACCGGTGGTTTCGCTCGGGGTCCCGGCGCAGCCCGGCCCGGCGGCGCGGCGCTACGCATCCTCCCGCCGCCGCCGGCGCCCAGGCCATGCAGAGCCACGACGGTCATCACCACCGTGGTGACCACACCCAGGGTCCGCCGGCGACGCTGGGCCGGGGTGGGTGGCCGGCGACGGATCACCGCCCCGAGGTCCTCCGGCAGGTGCCGGCGGTCCGAACGGCCAGGCCCGCTTTGGCCCGAAACAGCAGTTGGGTGGTGGCGTTGACGCTCAACGCCAGCTCGTCGGCGATCCCTGCTACCGGCGCGTCATCCCAATAGAAGCGCCGCAGGGCGTAGCGCTGGCGAACCGGGAGGTCCTCCAGAGCCTCGACAAGGCGGGCGGCATCGTCCGCGGCTTCGACAGCGGCCTCCACAGCCGCCACCGGGCCGCCCCGGTCACCGATGTCCAGCCCACCGACGAGGTGGGCACCCCGCCGACGGTCATGGGCGGCATTGCGCACGCAAGTCAGGAGGAACGCCCGGAAGCACTCGGGTCGGCGGAGCACGGCCAGGTGTTCCAGGACACGGGTGAACGCCTCGGCCACGGCGTCGTCGACGTCCACCCGGCGTTGCAGCAGGTGTGAGGCGACGGCGACGGCGACCCCGTGATGGCGGCGGAACAGCGTCGTCACGGCATCGATATCGCCGGTCCGGGCGGCACCGACCAGATCGGCGTCGGACTCGGCGTCGGACTCGGCGTCGGTGTCGGCGTCGGTGTCGGCGTCGGCGTCGGTGTCGGTGTCGGCGTCGGCGTCGGTGGCGGCGTCGGCGTCGGTGGCTCCGTCAGGTTCGGTGGTTGAGGCACGGGTGGTCTGGGGCATCGGCTCGTATCCCTTCGCAAAGTGGTCCGATGTCGACCACCTTGGCGGGGCGCCTGGCCAGGACCCTTGACAAGTCCTTGTCCGATTCTTGGTTCGGCCCGCTGACCTGGCCTTCCACACGGGAAATACCCATCCGTTGTCGAAACCGACATTTCTCCTGGCCGATCGGCCAGGCAAGGTCTAGACAGTGAGGAAGCGGAGGGAGACAGTTGGTGGCACCAACCAAGCCCCATATGACGGTCGATCAGACAGAACGCGCCGTGGCCGGCCCCGCCGTATCCGGCTTCTCTCGACCAGGCATCTCCGAAGCCGGCTTCTCCGGGCCAGCGCCAACCCTTCGCCGGTCCCGGAACATGCCGGGGGCCATCCTCGGGATCCTCCTGGTGGTCGTGTGCTCTCTGGTCGTTGCCACCCTCGCCTCGGCAAGCGGCAAGCGGACCCAGGTCCTGGTCATCAGCAAACCGATCGCCGCCGGCGCGCCCATCCACGCCGGTGACATCCGCTCTGCGGGTGTGGCTGCCGACAGCAGCGTCCGGGGCATTCGGGCCTCCCAGGCGGGAACGGTCATCGGGCGGCTGGCCGCCGACAATCTGGCTCCCGGGTCCTTGCTGGTAAGCAGCGAACTGGCAGCGGGTCCTCGGGTGGCGAAGGGATCCACCATCGTCGGCCTGGCTCTCAAACCGGGTTTCCTACCCGCCAGCCTGGCCCCCCAGGACGCCGTCGCCGTTCTCGACACGCCGACGGGGTCGGCGTCGTCGACAGGCGCCACCGGCGCTGTGCTGGCCAGCAGCGCGGTCGTCTTCTCCGTCGGCTCTAGCCCGGACAACCAGACCACTCTGGTCTCGGTCCAGGTGCCGGCCGCCAGCGCCCCGGCCGTGGCCGGGGCGAACGCCCAGGGCAACATCAGCTTGGTGCTGGTAGGAGGCTGACGGTGGCGCTAGTAGCTTTCGGCTCCAACCGCTCACCGGGACTGACGACCGCCGTCCTGGCCATCGCCGCAACCTGGCCTGCCCCCCGGCGGGCCATCGTGGCCGAGCTTGATCCCGACGGCGGGACCATTGCCGGACGGCAGGTGCTCCCCCACGACCCCGGCCTCATCAGTCTGGCCGCAGCCGGCAGCCACGGGGTCAGCGTCGACCTCGTCCTCGCTGGGGTGCAGCAGCTACAGAACGGCATCCTCGCCCTCCTGGCTCCGCCAGGACCTGACCGGGTGTCGGCGTCCCTCGACGCGCTGGGCGCCGGCGCACTTGCTCGGACGCTGCGCACCCTCCCCGGCTTGGATGTTCTCGCCGACTGCGGGCGAGTGGACCGCCGCTCCCCGGCCCTGCCGTGCGCGCAGGAGGCGGACGCCACCATCTTCGTCGTGCGCTCGAGCATCGAGGACGTCGTCGGTCTCCAGCACCGGCTCCAGACGCTGGATGTGGGGACGTCGACGTGCGCCATTGTCGTGGTCGGACGCCACCCCTACCCAGCTGAGGAGATCGCTGCGGCCTTCACCATCCCGGTGATCGGTGTCATCGATCACGATCCCCGGGGGGCGGAGGGGCTCGGCATGGGCGGACGTCCGGAACGCTCCCGCCTGATGCGCAGCGCAGAAACGCTGTCACGGGAGATCCTTCGGGTGCTTCCCGGCCCCGCGCCCCTCGACTCCCGCCTGACGGCGCCCACCCCCAGTCGTCGTCACCCACCCTCGGCCATCCCCCCGGTACTCTCACCGACCCCCACACCGTCACCCTCGCCGAGCCAACCGTGAGCGCATCGACCGACGCCGCCAATGTGGAAACCGAGCGCTTCGAGCAGTGGTGGGATGCGGTGGACGAGGGTCTGGTCCGCCGCATCAGGGAGAAGGTGGCCCGGGGACTGTCGGAGCGTCAGGCCGATCGTGAGCATCGAGGTCTCGAGCGGATCGATCGCGGCGACGAAGAGGAGCTCGCCGTCAGCCTCATCAACGACCAGCTCCGTCAGCACGCCAAGGATCAGCTCAATCAGGGTCGATCCCCACCGAGTGAGGCCGCCGAGGCCGCGGTGCGTAAGGCCACCGTCGACCTGTTGTTCGGACTGGCTGCCCTCCAGCCCCACCTGGAGCGACCCGACGTCATCAACCTCCACGCCGAAGGCGGTCAACCGGTGTGGCTCGATCTGGTCGATGGCCGAACGATCCGGGGCGCGCCGATCGCCCGCCACGGTGACGACCTGATCGAGTTCGTGCGCGAGCTGGGCCGACGAGTCGGAATCTCCGAACGACGCTTCGACCCCGACCGCTACCGGATCAACCTCCAGCTGCCCGACGGCTCACGGCTGTTCGCGCTCGGCTGGGTGACTCGGGAGCCCCACGTGTTCATCCGCCGACACCGTTATCTCGATGTTGCCCTGGCCGACCTCCCGGCGACCATGTCGCCTCTCCTGGAGGCCTTTCTGGCCTCCATAGTCCGAGCCAAGATGAATCTGCTGATCGCCGGGGCCATGGCCGATGGCAAGACCACGCTGCTTCGCGCCCTTGCCGCCGAGATCGACCCGGCGGAACGAATCGTGACCATCGAGTCCGACTACGAGCTGGCCCTGGACCGCTTCCCCGAGCGCCATCGTGAGGTCATTGCCATGGAGGCACGAGAGGCCAACATCGAGGGGGTGGGCCAGGTCACATGCGCCCAGTTGGTCCGCGACGCCATGCGCACCTCCAGTCAGCGGGTCATTGTCGGCGAGGTCCTGGGCGACGAGGTGGTGCCCATGCTCAACGCCATGAACTCGGGCTCCAAGGGCTCACTGTGCACCCTGCACGCCAACAGCTCCAGTGAGGTGTTCGACAAGCTGGCCCTGCTAGCCGCCCAGTCCCCCCAACGGCTGGACTTCGCCACGTCCTATGCCCTGGCTGCCAACGCCGTCGATTTCACAATCTTCGTGTCCCGCTCGGCCGACGGCGCCCGGGTGGTCTCCTCGGTCAGGGAGGTGACCGGCTTCGAGGACGGTCGACCTCTGGCCAACGAACTCTTCGCCGCCAACGACCAAGGCCACGCCGTGCCCACCGGCGTCCCCGTCTCCGATCGCCGCCGGCGATGCCTTGTCGCCGGCGGGTTCGACCCCTCCTGGCTGGCCCGATCGGGCCCCCACCCATGACGGCGATCTATGCCCTGATGGGTGCCACCGTCGGAGCGGGGGTGTGGCTCATCGTGTGGAGTCTGGCGTCGACGCAGCCGCGCCCGAGGAGGCATCTTCTGTACCGCTGGAGAACCGATCTCGGCGTTCGGATGGCGGCCCTGGTCGTCGCCGCCCTGGCCGCACTGGGGGTCACCCGCTGGCCCGTGGCGGTCATCGCTGCCGGCGGACTGGGCTTCTTCGGACGAGACCTCTTCGGGAGTCGAGGGCGACGAGCGGCGTCGGTCGACCGTTCGGTGGCCGTGGCCTCCTGGGCGGAGATGTTGCGTGACACCCTGGCGGCGTCGTCGGGTTTGGAGGAGGCGATCGCCGCCACCGCTCCCCTGGCCGCTTCGAGCATCCGACCAGCTCTGTCCGGTCTCGTAGCCCAACTCGGTAGGGTGCGCCTGGCCGACGCCCTGGCCCAGTTCGCCGAGACGCTGGCCGACCCCACCGCCGACCTCGTCGTCTCCGCTCTCATTCTGGCTGCCCGAGGGGAGGCTCAGAGCCTGGTCGACCTTCTCGGTTCGCTGGCCGAGGCTGCCCGTGACGACGCCGACATGCGCCTGCGGGTGGATGCCAACCGAGCGAGGATCCGGACGTCGGTCAAAGTCATCGCCTCCGTCACCGTCGCCATGGTGGTGGCCCTGGTGTTGTTCAATGCCTCCTATCTGCGGCCGTTCGACTCGGCCGGTGGACAGATCGTGCTCGCAGCGGTGTTCGCCGGATTCGCCGGTGGCCTGACGTGGTTGCACGTGATGAGTCGATATCAGGCACCCGATCGCTTCCTGGCCCAACGCGGAACGGTGGCGGTTTCGTGACCCTTCCTCTCCTGTTGGTCCTCGGTGCAGGGATCGGCATGGGGGTCGTCATGGTGGTCGCCAGCATCCGCCGCCCCCGGCCCGTCCTAGCTGACGCCCTCACTCGTATCTCCACCCCCCGCACACTGCTGGTGGCGGACACCTCCGGGGACCGCGTCCTCGTAGCACTCGGCCAGGCCGTCGGCCTGGAGCGCCTGCTCACTGCGTCGGTGCGGACCGACCTGCGTGCTCTCGGCAGGAGCACCGACGCCCACCTGGCCCGCAGCATGCTCACCGCTCTCGAGCTCGGGCTGGCCCCGCCGGCGACCACCGGGCTGATCGCCCTCTCCGGTTCGGCAGTCCCCCTCCCCGTGCCCGCCGGTGTCGCGCTGTGCTTTGCGGTGGGCGGGGCACTCCTGCCGACGGCTGCGCTGCACCGTGAGGCGGAGAAGCGACGACGCAGCTTCAAGCACGCCCTTGGTGCCTTCTTCAACCTGGTCGGCATCAACATCGCCGCCGGCAAAGGCATCGAGGGAGCCCTGGAGACGGCGGCGGCGGCCGGCGACGGCAACGCCTTCCGGGAGATCCGTCAGGCTCTCTACCGAGCGAAGATCACCGGCGAGACCCCCTGGTCAGGACTGGACCGCCTCGGGGCCGATATCGGCGTAGCGGAGCTGTGCGAGCTGGCGGCGGCCGTCGGCCTGGCTGGTGACATCGGGGCACGCGTCCGGGCATCTCTGGCCGCCAAGGCGCAGACCCTGCGGCACCGGGGCCTGTCGGACATCGAGGAGGCGGCGAATGCCGCCAACGAGCGCATGTCGCTGCCGATCGTCCTGCTCGTCGTGTCATTCATTGTCTTCATCGGCTATCCCGCTATCGATCGGATCATGACCGGGCTGTGACCGCCCGGCGCCAACCGGAAGGACCTGTCGTGCCATGAGGATCCCTGTTGCACTCCACGTCGTGATCAGCTGGCTCCGAACCCGCTGGAGCCCCGCTGACGAAGCCGAGCGGGGGGCGAGCATCGTCGAGTGGGTTATCATCGTCGCCGTCTTGGCCGGTCTGGCCATCGCCGTCGGCGCCATCATCGTGTCCAAGGTGACCGCCAAGGCCAATGGCATCAACCTCGGCGGCTGACGTTGGCCGGGGGGCGTCGGGACAGGGATGACGAAGGGGGCTCGAGCGCCATCGAGATGGTGATCCTCTTTCCCGCCACCCTGCTCGTCGTGCTTGTCATCATCCAGTTCGGTGTCTGGTACCACGCTGCTGACATCGCCCGGGCCGCCGCCCAACAAGGAGTGAAGGCGGCCAGCGCCTACGGGTCCACCGGCAGGGATGGCCGGGCCCAGGCCTATGTCGTCCTCGCCGACAACGGGCGTACCCTGATCCAGGAGCCCAGGGTCGATGCCTTCCGAGACGCCGCGCAAGCTCGAATGACCGTGACCGGCCGGGCATTGGACGTGGTACCGATCCTCCACCTTCCGATACGCGAGACGGCCACCGCTCCCGTGGAGGCGTTCCGGCCGCCCCCGGGTCCATGAGGGTGACCGCCGAGCAACCCGAACCCGACGACGGAGGGTCGATGTCGGTCGAACTGGTCCTGCTCACCATCCCCCTGGTGATCATCATGTTCTTCGTCGTCGCTCTGGGTCGGTTCTCGTCGGCCCGCAATCAGGTCGACGAGGCAGCCCGCGACGCCGCCCGGCAGGCCTCGCTGTATTACCGGTCCGCTCCCGAGGCGATCCGGCAGGGTAGCGCCATGGCCGACCAGGATCTCACGGGGGCAGCATGCGCCAACCGCGTCGTCGCCGTCGACACCACCGCTCTGCGACCCGGAGGCACCGTCACGGTCACGGTCAGCTGCCACGTGGCTCTGGGTGACCTGGGCCTTCTGAAAGTCCCGGGGACCAGAACGGTAAAGGCCACCTCGGTCTCCGTCGTCGACACCTACGTCGAGCCATGACGATGCACCGGACATGGCTCCCCTCTCGAGACGTAGAGCGGGGTTCGGTCACGGTGTTCGTCGTCGGCGTGCTCCTCGCTCTGATCGTCGTCGCCGGGTTGGTCTTCGACGGTGGCACCATCATCGCCGGCCACCGGGAGGCGGACGCCGAAGCGGAGGGAGCGGCCCGGGCCGCTGCCGAAGCCGTGGCCGCCACCGCGCGGAGCTCGGCGGCAGTAACGGTCGACCCGAATGCCGCCCACCAGGCCGCCGAACGCTATCTCGCCGCGTACGGTCACCAGGGCCAGGTCGCCGTCGCCGGAGACCGGGTGACCGTATCGGTGAGTCTCAACGAGAGGACGCAGATCCTCTCCATCGTCGGGTTGCGGTCCAAGACCGTGACCGGCCAGGCGTCGGCCACGGCGTTGGTGGGCGGGCAGGGAGGGGTGCCATGACGGCACGGGCCCGTGGCCTGGTGGCGGCGACCGGGCTGGCGCTGGCCCTTGGCGGCGTCCCGGTCATCATCACCGTCGTCGCCGGCGGCCCACCGACCAGCCCTCCGTCGTGGTCTCAGGTGGTGCGCGGCCTCGATCGGCCCATCTCCGATCACGCCGTGCTGGGGGCGGTGGCCGTGCTCGCCTGGGTCCTGTGGCTGCTGTTCTGCGCAGCCGTGGTCCTCGAGGCGGTCGCTGTCGCCCGGCGCCGACCGGGACCTTCGACGACCGGGAGGGGGTTGCGCGTCCCCGGTCTGCAAGGGGTGGCCGGGAGCCTGGTGCTGGCCACCGTGCTCGCCCTCTCCTCTCGGCCTGTCCCCATGGTGATGGGGATGGCGTCGACGCCCAGCGCCCCCCCGGTCGCTTCCGCGACGCTGAAGCTTCCGGTAGCAAACCTTGACTCCGCCGCCGTCACCACGCCGAACCTCGGCGTCAGCAAGGCCGTGTCGGCGCTGTCGGCAACGCCCCCGGCACTGCCCTACACCGTCGTCCGTTACGACTCGCCATGGGAGATCGCCGAACGTCACCTGGGGAACGGTCTGCGATGGCGGGAGATCCGAGATGACGCCGGCGCCAGCCTGGCGGTGGAGTCAACGTCGCCCGATGACTCTGATGACGCCGGTCCCGGGACCACCGCCCGGGTCATCTACCCCGGCCAGGTCCTGCTGCTTCCGCCTGACGCCCGCGGGGTCCCGGGCGCCACCCCCGCCCCTTCCCCTGTCGCCGAGCACGCTCCCCACCCTGTCGTCCCACCTGTCCCAGTTACTCCCCCTGCTGATGCCCCAACGGTACCGACTCAGCCTCCTGACACCGGCCACGCACCGGACGCCGCCCCACCGCTGACGACGGTCTGGACCGGGTCGGTGACCGCCTTCGCCACTCAGGAACCAACGGCACCGGCACCGGCACCGGCACCGATGACGCTGTCGAGCGGGGCCGACGCCGGCAAGTTGCAAACCGCCGGTCTGACGACCACACAAGCGAGCCGGGCGCCGGTCATCCCCCTCACCGAGCTCTTGCTGGGGGCCGGGTTCCTGGCCAGCGCCGCGCTCAATGTGATCACCGCGCGTCGCGTCCGCCAGGGCCGCCGGTCCGGCGACAACGAACGGGTTCCTCTGCCCGACCTTGGCCTGCGCCGCACCGAGCTGGCCCTGCGCAGGGCCACGAGCGACGACCTCGTCGCCGCCGCCCATCGGGCTGTCGCCGCCCTGGCTTCTGACCTGGAACGCGTCGGGCAGCCGACTCCGCTGGTCGACGGTGTTCTGGTCGGCGATGACAGCATCGACATGCTCCTCGCCCAACCGATGACGCCGCCGCCGCCGTGGAAATCGGTCGCCGACGGGAGGCGCTGGCGGATGGCCATCACCGATATCCCCGCCGGGGCGGACCTGGGCAGGCTCGAGTTATTCCCCGGCCTGGTCCCGATCGGCCAGGAGACGACGTCGGGCTCCGATGTCCTCCTCAATCTCGAGGCCTCGGCAGTTACGGGTGTCTCCGGGGCCCCCGAAACCGCCGCAGGGCTGATCCACGGTGCCGCTATGGCTCTCAGCGGTCTGCCCTGGGCCCGGGGTGCTGACGTCATCCTCGTCGGCTTCGGCCACCTGTTGGCCACCTCCCAGGCCCACATGCGAGTGGCGTCGTCGGTAGCCGCCATCGGCGACGAGCTGCGCTCGCTCGCCGCGACGTCAGCATCCCGGCTGCGAGCAACCGGGGGCGACCACGTCGCCGCCGGACGCCTGAGAGCAGGTTCTGACGGTTTGGCCCCCACGATCATCGTCGCTCCCGACCCGCTGTCGGCCGACGAGGTGACGCTCTTGGCTGAGGTCTGTAGGCATGACACGGCCATCACCGCTCTGGTCGCCGGTGACATCGCCGCCCCCCGAATGCTGAGGACGGAGACCAACCCCTTCTACGTTCCCGACCTTCGCATCACGGTGAGCATCTCGGTGCTGCCTGGCCCCGAGCTCACGGCCATCAACCAGATCCTCAGTGTCGCCCTGTCGGCGTCGGGGGTCGGCCCCGACGCCGAACCCTACCGGGATCTCCTCAGTGGCTCGCGTCGCGCCCAGGCTGGCGTGAACGTAGCCGGGAATTCCGCTCTTGCCGATCCCGATGTGGTGATCCAGGTCCTCGGCTCCATCGAGGTCGACGGCGCCGGTGAGTTTCGTCGACCCCATGCCAAGGAGCTGGCGGTCTACCTGGCCATGCACCCGAGAGGCGTGGCCGAGCATCAGCTCGACGAGGCTCTCTGGCCTGAGCGCCACCTGGTCAAGGCGACCACGAGGGATCCCGTGGTTTCGTCGGCTCGTACCGCCCTGGGCGGACATGAGCGGATGCCCTATGCCCACGGCCAGGGCCCCGACAAGCGGTACCGCATCACCGACCAAGTCGGCTCGGACTGGAGCCGGTTCTGTGAGAGGCACGCTCATGGCCGACGGACCCGCACGCTCGGACCACTCAGCGAGGCTCTGGCGTTGGTGCAGGGACGTCCTTTCGCTGATGTGGTAGCTGGGCCTGGTTACGGCTGGCTCCACCTCGAAGGTCACCTCCATCACATGGAGGCCGAGGTCGTCGACGCCGCCGACCTTGCCGGGCAGCTGTTCATGGAGCGGGGAGATCCGGTTGCTGCTCGGTGGGCAGCCAATCAGGGCCTGTTGGCCGGGCCCTATGCCGAGCGGCTGTGGGTCCGGCTCATGGCGGTGGCCGACGCCCTCGGCGAGGCCCAGGAGGTGGAGCGGATCCTCGTCGAGATGGACCGTCGGCTGGGCCTCGACGGCGACTATGCCCAGCTGCACCCCGACACCATCGATGCCTACCGGCGCTACTCGAGGCGTAACGACCGTCGCCGGGCGGGCTGAGCCTGCTCCGGTCCCCCCCACCCACCGCCTCAGCCTCCGGAGCTAAGCAGTGCCCGGACGATCGGCTCGAAATGCTCGAGTGGCTCGCTGCGATAGTCGGCGTCGAACGCCGTCTGGTCGTACTTGGCGCAGAAC
>JALZAH010000402.1 GCA_030948425.1 Actinomycetota bacterium | reverse complement strand
ACCGTCAAGGGCGACGTCCATGACATCGGCAAGAACCTGGTCGACATCATCTTCACCAACAATGGCTACGAGGTGCACAATCTGGGCATCAAGGTGGCCATCTCCGACATCCTGCGCAAGGCCTCGGAGATCAACGCCGACGCCATCGGCATGTCCGGTCTGCTGGTGAAGAGCACGCTGATCATGCGGGAGAACCTGCTCGAGATGAACGAGCGCAAGCACGCCGACACACCGGTCATCCTGGGCGGAGCGGCACTGACCCGCACCTACGTGGAGCGCGACCTGCGCTCGCAGTACGAGGGTCGCCTGTTCTACGGCAAAGACGCCTTCGAGGGGCTCCACACCATGGACCGGCTGATGGAGCTGCGCCGGGGCGGCGTCGACGACCCCGACTTCGGGCGCGTCCTCGAGGGCCGGGAGGGGGCCAAACCTCGTGCTGCGGCTGCCGCCGCGGCGGCCACAGCTCCGACAGGCGACAGCGCCGCCGGTCCGGCCGCCGACCTGCCCGTAAGGGCGCCCTCGGTCGTCGCCGACAATCCGATCTTCCCCCCGCCCTTCCTCGGCACTCGCGTCGAGCGCGGCATCCCTCTCGATCAGATCGCCGGGTTCGTCAACGAGACGGGTCTGTTCCGCAATCAGTGGGGTTACCGCCCGGACAAGGCCATCAACGAGAAGGACCCCGAGTTCAAGACCCGGATCCGCGCCATCTTCCGCGAGCAGTTGGCCGAGGCCCGCAAGTCCAACGTGCTCCAGCCGGCGTTGGTCTACGGGTACTTCGCCGTCAACAGTGATGGCAACGACCTCATCGTGTGGAAAGACGACTCTCGCACCGGCGAATGGCTCCGCTTTTCCTTCCCCCGTCAACCCGCCGACCCATTCCTGTCGATCGCCGATTTCTACCGCTCGGTCGATTCCGGTGAGCCCGACTACACCGCCATGCATGTGGTCACCATGGGGGCGGCTGTCTCCAAAGAGGCCGCGCGACTCTTCGCTGCCGATCGCTACCAGGACTACCTGCACCTCCACGGGCTCGGCGTGGAGATGACCGAGGCTCTGGCCGAGTTGTGGCACAAGCGGATCCGTACCGACTGGGGTTTCGTCGACGAGGACGGCGACAGTCTCGGTGGGCTGTTCCGCCAGAAGTACCGGGGCGGTCGTTACTCCTGGGGCTACGAGGCCTGCCCGAACCTTGAGGACAACGCCAAGTGCGCCGAGTTGCTGGGCGCCGAGCGCGTGGGGGTGGAGGTCAGCGAGGAGTCGTCGTGGCAGTTCCATCCCGAGCAGACCACGGCGGCGATCATCTGCCACCATCCTCAGGCCAAGTACTTCGTGGTCCGCTAGGTGGTGGCCGGCACCTCGTGGTTCCGGTCGTGATCCTGGTGGACCTTTGATCCTGGTGGACCTTTGATCCTGGTGGACCAGGCACGGTGGCCGTGGCGGGGCCGGCGTTGGGCCCACATGGTGAGCGACGAGTCCTACGACGAGCTCCACAGCTTTGCGGCCCGTCTGGGGATCCCCCGCCATGTCTTCCAGGGGGACCACTATGACGTCCCCACCGAACTGCGTCTCGAGGCCATCGGCCTGGGGGCGTCGGCCGTGGACAGTCGGGAACTGGTCACCCGCCTGAGGGCCGCCGGTCTACGCAACCGCCCAAGCCACCCGACCTGACCAAGGTCCGGCGACGTCCCCCAGCGAACCCAACAGACGCGATGGCGTACATCGTCGAATTCCGGCGCTCAACGACACCACGTCGCCTGGACAAGGGTCGGCCCGTGCCACCCGCATCGCTCCTTCTGTTCAGCCGTCCTGTGCGGTCAGCGATCCTGTGCGGTCAGCGGGCTCGCCAGGCTTCGGGGTGGGACGCCGGGTTCGTCAGGCGTCGACGACGGTGAGAGAGTGATCGGCGTTGTTGAGCGACTGGGGCCCGTCTGGGGCAGCGACCACGATGTCTTCGATGCGGGCCCCGAAGCGGCCGGCCAGGTAGATTCCGGGCTCCACAGAGAAGGCATGGCCGGCGACCAGGGCCATGTCGTTGCCGGCCACGATGTAGGGGTCCTCGTGCTCCTCGAGTCCGATGCCGTGACCAGTGCGGTGGATGAATGCGTCGCCGAAGCCGGCGTGAGTTATCGGCACCCTGGCGGCGGCGTCGACGGTCGCACAGGTCGTACCGACGCGCGCCGTTGCCACCGAGGTGGCCTGGGCGTTCTCTAACACCTCATAGAGCTCGACGAACTCAGCGGGCGGGGCACCGGTGAACACCGTGCGGGTGATGTCCGAGCAGTAGCCGTGCATGGTCCCGCCGAAGTCGCAGACGACGGCCTCGCCGGCGGCGATCCGCCGATCATCGGGCTCGTGGTGGGGGCTGGCGGAGTTGGGTCCGCTGCCGACGATGGCGAAGTTGACCCGTTGATGCCCCTCGGCAACCAACCGTCGTCCGATGTCGGCCGAAACCGCCGCCTCGCTTCGACCGATGAGGGGAATGGCGCCACCGAGC
>JALZAH010000401.1 GCA_030948425.1 Actinomycetota bacterium | reverse complement strand
CCACTCGGCACACCTGGCCAAGGAGGCGGCCGACGCCGGGGTGACGGGGATCCTGGCCGTGACCCCGTACTACAACCGCCCCTCCCAGGTCGGCATCGACCACCACGTCCGGGCCATGGCGACGTCGTCGGGGCTCCCGGTGATGCTCTACGACATTCCCCTGCGGACCGGCCGCAAAGTCGATCTTGACACCATCGTGTCCCTGGCCGCTGACGGAGTGATCTGTGGGGTCAAGGACGCCACCGCCGTGCCGGCAGCCAGCGCTGCGGTCATCGCCGCCGCCCCCGCCAGCTTCGAGCTGTACAGCGGCAACGATGCCGACACGCTTCCCCTCCTGGCCGTGGGCGCCGTCGGGGTCATCTCCGTGGAGTCGCACTGGGCGGGTGAGGAGGTGGCCGAGATGGTCGCCGCCTTCGCCAAGGGCGACAACGATCATGCTCGCGGCGTGAATGCCCGCCTGCTCGAATCTCACCGGTTTCAGTCGAGCGACCTGGCCCCCAACCCCGTGCCCACCAAGGCCATGTTGGCCGTCATGGGCCTGCCCGGCGGCGAGTGTCGGCCTCCCATGGGTCCGACGCCACCGGGTCTCGGTGACGAGGCCGCTGGTGTCCTGTCCCGGCTGCGGCCGTCTCGATGACGGCGCCGGTACGGGTCGTCTTCCTCGGGGGACTAGGCGAGATCGGGCGCAACTGCGCCTGCATCGAGGTCGACGGGCGCATCATGATCCTCGACTGCGGGATCATGTTCCCCGACTCCGACATGCCCGGGGTTGACCTGGTCCTTCCCGACTTCACCTACATCATCGACAACAAGGATCGCGTCGAAGGGGTCATCCTTACCCATGGCCACGAGGACCATTGCGGGGGCCTGAGCTTCCTGCTGCGGGAGATGCGCCTCCCCCTCTACGGCTCGGCGCTGACCCTCGGTCTGGCCCGCAGCCGCATCGAGGAGGCCGGCCTGCTCGATCGGGCCAAGCTCATCACCGTGCGCGACGGTGAGCGGCGCAAGATCGGGCCGTTCGACGTTGAGTTCATTCCCGTCACCCACTCGGTGCCTCACGGTTTCGCCACCGCCTTCCACACCCCGGTGGGGACCATCCTCCACTCCGGCGACTTCAAGATCGACCTGAACCCCATCGATGGGCGGCCCACCGACCTGGCCCGCATCGGGGCCATCGCCAGCGAATCGGGGATCCGTCTCCTCCTGGCCGACTCCACCAACGCCGAGGAGGAAGGCCACACGGCCAGCGAGAGCAGTGTGGGAGGAGTCCTACAGGACCTCTTCGCCCACCACCCCGACAAGCGGATCATCGTGGCCTGCTTCGCCAGTCACATCCACCGGATCCAGCAGATCGCCGACGCTGCCATCGCCCAGGGACGCACCCTGGCCACCCTGGGCCGGTCCATGGGCAAGAACGTGGCCCTGGCCCGCTCCATGGGCCTCCTTTCCATCCCCGACGCCAGCCTGGTCGACATCGAGAAGATCGGTGACCGCGACCCGCGCCGGGTGTGCATCATCTCCACCGGTTCGCAGGGCGAACCCATGTCCGCCCTGGCCCTCATGGCCGCTTCGGAGAACCGATGGTTGACCGTGGGTGACGGCGACCTTGTCGTGCTGTCCTCCCACGCCATCCCCGGCAACGAGACCTCGGTCGGCAAGGTTATCGACGGTCTGTCCCGCCTCGGTGCCGACGTCGTCCACTCCGGCCTGGCTCCGGTCCACGTCAGCGGGCATGCCCGGCGCGAGGAGCTCAAGACACTGTTGTCGCTCACCCGGCCGGCGTCGTTCATCCCCGTGCACGGCGAGTTCCGTCACCTCACCCACCACGCTCGGCTGGCCGAGTCGATGGGGGTCCCCCAGAGCCGGATCCTGCTGGCCGAAGATGGCGACATCGTCGAGCTGGGCGAGGCCAGCATCGACTTCGCCGGCACCGTGCCCGCCGGTTACCTCTACGTCGACGGCATCGTCGGCGATGTCGGCCGGGGGGTGCTGCGCGACCGAAAGGTCCTGGCCGAAGAGGGCGTGGTCGTCGTGGTGGTGACCGTCGACGCCAAGAGCGGCGAGGTCCTGACTGGCCCAGAGATCATCACCCGTGGCTGGGTCTACGCGCCGGAGGCCGAGGATCTCCTTGGCGAAGCTCGAGAGGCGGTCCGCCGGGCCCTGGAGGGTGTCAACGATTCGGGTTCGGTTGACTTCGAGACCCTGCGGCGCCGCACCCGCCAGTCGCTCGGCAAGTTCGTCCAGGAGCGCACCCGGCGCCGGCCGATGATCGTGCCCGTTGTCATGGAGGTCTGATGGCCCCTGGCCTGCTGGAACCTGGTGCCCACCGCCAGGAAGGACCGTAGATGGATTTCGACGAGGCCCCGGAGATGGGCCTGCTGCGGGAGTCGGTGTCGAAGGTGACCGCCCAGTTCGGTGCCGACTACTATCGACAGCAAGCGGCGACGGGCGGGAAGACGACGCAGCTGTGGGAGGCGCTGGGCGATGCCGGTTTCATCGGCGTGAACCTGCCGGAGCGTTACGGCGGTGGCGGTATGGGCATCTCCGAGTTGGCCGTGGTGTGCGAGGAGACCGCTGCACAGGGTTGCCCACTGCTGTTGCTGCTCGTGTCGTCGGCCATCTGTGGCGAGGTGATCAAGCGCTTCGGCACCGCTGAGCAGCAGGGTCGGTGGTTCCCGGCCATGGCCGCAGGCCGGGAGAAGATGGTCTTCGCCATAACCGAGCCAGATGCCGGCTCGAACTCGCACCGCATCTCCACGACGGCGGTGAGAGACGGTGGCGAGTGGGTCATCTCCGGGGCCAAGACCTACATCTCGGGGGTGGACGAGGCGCCTCGGATGCTCGTCGTGGCCCGGACAGGTACGGCTGAGGGCGGGCGCGCCGCACTGTCGTTGTTCGTCGTCGACTGTGACAGCCCGGGCCTCGAGCGGGTCCACATCCCGGTCGAGGTGGGCGCACCAGAGAAGCAGTTCCAGCTGTACTTCGACGACGTGCGGGTGGGCTCCGACCGACTCATCGGAGCGGCGGGCGACGGTTTGGACATCGTGTTCAGTGGGCTGAACCCGGAGCGGATCACCGGCGCGGCCATCGAGAACGGCATCGGCCGCTATGCCTTGGCCAGGGCGTAGCGGGCGATGCCGTTCTCGATGGCGGCACCGGTGATCCGCTCCGGGTTGAGCCCGCTGAACACGATGCGCAGCCCGTCGCCCACGTCGCCGATGAGACGGTCGGCGCCCACCCGCACCCCGTCGAAGAACAGCTGGAACTGCTTCTCGGGGGCGCCCACCTCGACCGGTATGTGGACCCGCTCCAGCCCCAGGCTGTCACAGTCGACGACGAACAGCGACAGCTGGGCCCGGCCGTCGTCGCCCGTGGCCGTCCGGGCCACGACGAGCACCCGCGGCGCCTCGTCGGCACCGGAGATGTACGTCTTGGCCCCCGAGAGGACCCATGCCTCACCGTCGGGCACCGCCGTCGTGGAGATCCGGTGCGAGTTCGAGCCGGCATCGGGCTCGGTGATGGCGAAGATCATCTTCTCCCGGCCCTCGGCCATGGCCGGGAACCAACGCTCCTGCTGGTCGTCGGTGCCGAACCGCTTGATCACCTCGCCACAGATCGCCGACGACACCAGAAGCAACAGCAGCGGGCAGCCGCCGGCTGCCGTCTCCTCGCATACGACGGCCAGCTCGGAGATGCCCATGCCTCCCCCGCCGTATCGCTCCGGCAGGTTGACGCCGATGAATCCGCCGGCCCCGAGGGCCTGCCACAGCTCGGTGGTCTTCCCGCCCGTCGCCGCCTGCTTCTGGTAGTAGCGGGGCCCGAACTGGGCCGTGGCCTTCGCCACCGACTCCCGCAGCATCACGGTCTCCGGGGCCTCTTCGAAGTCCATCACACCTCCATGACGACGGGGACGATCATCGGCCGCCGCCGGGTGCGCTCCTGGACGAACTTGCCGAGGGACTGACGGGTGCGGCGCCGCACCGTCTCGAAGTCGGGCGCCCCCGAGTCGTTGGCTCCCTCCAGGGCCCCTCGGCCCGCCTCGCGTGCTTCCCCCAGAAGGTTTTCCGCCTCCGGTGCGTAGACCCAGCCCCGGGTGATGATCTCCGGGCCGGTCAGGACCTCGCCGCTCTTGGCGTCGACGGTGACCACCACCACCACGACACCCTCCTCGGCCAGGACCTTGCGGTCACGCAGGACGCCGCGCCCGACGTCGCCGACGATGCCGTCGACGTAGAGGTAGCCGGCGGGCACCGTGCCGGCGAAATCGATGCCGACCTCGTCCAGCTCGATGATGTCGCCGTCCTCGGCCAGGAGGATGCGGCTGTGGGGTACCCCCATGAACTCGGCCAGACGGGCGTGGTGGGTGAGATGACGGAACTCGCCATGGACGGGTATGAACGACGCCGGCCGGGTCAGCGACAGCAGCGTCTTGAGCTCCTCCCGGCGGGCGTGACCGCTGACGTGGACCGGGGCCAGCCCGGAGTGGACGACGTCGGCTCCCAGGCGGGTGAGACCGTCGATCACCTTGCCGACCGATGTCTCGTTGCCGGGGATGGCATGGGAGGACAGGACGACCAGGTCGCCGTCGCCCACCGTGAGCCACCGGTTCTCCGCCGCCGCCATCAGGGCCAGGGCCGACATGGGCTCCCCCTGGGATCCGGTCGAGATGATGCAGACCCGGCGAGGATCGCGGTCGCTGATCTTCTCGATGTCGACCAGGCTGGAGTCGGGTATGGACAGCAGGCCCATGGAGCGGGCCAACGCCACGTTCTTGCCCATGGAGCGGCCCAGGGTGGCCAGGGTCCGGCCCTGGGCGATGGCGGCGTCGGCGATCTGCTGGATGCGGTGGATGTGGCTGGCGAAGCAGGCCACGATGATTCGCTTGTCGGGGTGGTGGGAGAAGAGGTCCTGAAGGACCCCTCCTACGCTGCTCTCGCTGGCGGTGTGGCCCTCCTCCTCGGCGTTGGTGGAGTCGGAGAGGAGCAGGCGGATGCCCGATTCGCTGGCGATCGCCCCGATGCGGGCCAGGTCGGTGGCCCGCCCGTCGATGGGCGTCAGGTCGATCTTGAAGTCGCCGGAGTGCAGGATGGTTCCCACCGGGGTGTGGAAGGCGGTGGCGAAACCGTGGGGCACAGAGTGGGTGACGGGGATGAACTCCACGTCGAACGGCCCGATCTTGCGGCGCTCGCCGTCGCGGACGGTGATGAGCTCGGTGCGATCGAGGAGTCCGGCCTCCTCGATCCGGCTGCGGGCCAGGCCAAGTGTCAGAGCCGACCCGTAGATGGGCAGGCGCATCTCCCTCAGCAGGAAGCTGAGACCGCCGCAGTGGTCCTCGTGGCCGTGGGTGACGATGACCCCCTCGACCCGGTCGGCGTTGTCGATGAGGTAGGTGAAGTCGGGCAGAACCAGATCTACCCCGGGCATGTCCGAGTCGGGGAACATGATCCCGCAGTCGAGGATCATGATCCGGCCGTCGACCTCGATGCAGGCGCAGTTGCGCCCGATCTCGCCGAGTCCCCCGAGGAAGACGACCCGTACCGGTGCCGTCATCGGGGCGGCCGCAGCCGGGACAGGACACCGGCGGCCTCGTCACGCAGACCCGGGGGGGTCGGCCCCATGGGAGGTCGGCACTCGCCGCCCGGCAACCCCATGACCGCCAGCATGGCCTTGGTGGGAACCGGGTTGGGGGCGGCGTCGCTCGACTGGAACCGGTGGGACTCGATCAGCCGGGCGTTGACGGTCCGGGCGTGGTCGTTGTCACCCTTGGCGAAAGCGGCGACCATCTCGGCCAGCTCCTCCCCGGCCCAGTGCGCCTCCACGGAGATGACCCCGACGGCGCCCACGGCGAGAAGCGGGAGGGTGTCGGCGTCGTTCCCGCTGTAGATCTCGAAGCCGGACGGAGCCGCGGCGATGACCGCGGCCGTCGCCGCCGGTGCGGCGGTGGCGTCCTTGACCCCGACGATCACCCCATCGGCTGCCAGCCCGACGATGGTGTCAGCGTCGGCTTTGCGG
>JALZAH010000397.1 GCA_030948425.1 Actinomycetota bacterium | reverse complement strand
TGGTGAGCCTGATCACGGGTAAGGCCCGGGTCCACGAGGTCGCCGGTGAGCTGGCGCGCCACCTTCCGGCCAACCTCGGCGTCGAGACCGCCCTCCAGCGCGTCGCTGACCTCGGGCTCCGCCTGGGCCTGGGCGCACTCGCCGCACTGCTCTGGCCGGCCACGGCCTACGGGGCCGGGTTGCGCCGGTCCTTCGTGCGCCTGACGCACGACAGAGACGAAGAAGTCACCGGCCTCCGCGGCCGGGCCCTGGCCCTGGGCTTGATCGGTGTCGTGCCCGCCCTCTCTCTCGCCGGGCTGGTCGCCGCCTACCTCGGCACCGCCGTCGTGGGCCACGGGGGTGTCGCCCAGGTTGCGGGATGGGTCCTGGCCCTGGCCTTCGGGTTTGCCGCCAGCGCCGTGGGCGTGGCCGTCATCTACCGGCTCTTCGCTCCGCTCTCACTCGGATGGCGGAGCATCGGCCGGGGGGCGGTTGCTGCCGCCGGGGCCATCTCGGTGGTCTCCCTCGGGTACGTCATCTTCCTGAATTCCGGCGTTGACTTCCAGCGGCGATATGCCACCAGCGGCCTGGCAGCGGTAGTCCTTTTGGCCTTTTGGCTATTCATGACCAACGCTCTTATTCTCGTTGGGTTTCAGATCGCCCAGGAAGTATGAGCCGCCCTTATCCGGGCTTCTTGTGATATCAAACGCTCCGTCGTGGTTGGCTTTTTGAGTTATTGGGTAGGAAGAATTTGTCACAGTCTAGGGAGGAACACATGAGCAACGAGACCGATCCGCAGTTCACCGACCAGAGCCGGGTAACCGGATACGGCAATCCTGACGCCCACCGGGCCGGTGCAGGAGAGGGAATTCGAGCTCCCTTCGCATCGGACGGGGCCGACCACTCGGAGTTCTCGCTGTTCGACGGTGCCGGCAACGAGCAGGTCGTCGTGGTAGCGACCAACAGCGACGGACGGCTCGTGCAGTCGACCGGCGACTCGTCGGCGAGCGCGATGAAAGGCGTCAACAAGTTGAAGCAGCGCCTGGGAGCGGCTTTCGGCCATCCCACGGGACACTGACCCCGCGGCCAGCGAACCGGGACATCGGGGGAAGGTGAATCTGGAGGAGCCGCCGGTGTCTCGGCCATCCTTCACATGCTTGTCGGATGTGCGTCGAGCTGAGCAAGGCGGTCGGCCGAGCCGCCACGCCACTCCAACAGGAACAGGGTGGCGTCGTCGTTGGTGACATCGCCTCGGGCACGCTTGAGCGCGTGGGAGAGACGGCGCACGGTCTCCTGAACGGGTCCGCCCTCCTGCGCAACCTCTCGAGGAGGTCGATCAGGCGGGTCTCGCCGAACAGCTCGTCGCCGCTGAGGTGCTCCTCGATGATTCCGTCGGTGAAGAACAACACCCGGTCACCCCGCCGCCGACAGGCGATGAGCCTGCCCGCGGAGATGCAGTGGGCCTTGCTACCACCGCTGATCATGACGAAGCCGCAGGTTGCGGCCGTCGTGATACCCACGACGAGAGCAGCTCCCGTCAGCGGCGCAGCGATGAGCCCGAGGGCGCATGCCGTCCCCAACAGCGCGTGGCGCTTGCGCCGGATGGTCTTCGTAACGACGACGCCGGCGGGGTCCGGAGAGGCTGCACGTGTCATCTCCTTGGACAGTCGTACTTGCTCCCGGGAGAAGCACCCATGCCAACAAGAGTCGGATGCGCACCTGTGAGCGCGCCCAGCGCGACCCGAAGCGTCACCCTGAAACGATGCCCGACGTGACCTAGAGTTCCGGCGATGGACGATCTCCGGGGGCCGCTCGTCGAGGCACTCCGATCCAACGCCGGCAAGTGGAAAGCCGACGGCTCGCCGTTCTACGCCGTGCTCACCGAGCGCATCGCCGACGACATCGAGGTCGGTGGCCCCACGTGGACGGTCCTGTCCTCGCACGCCGACCACCCCAGGACCGAGCTCCCGGCGATTCGCATGCTCGATGCCGTCCACCGCCGCGTGCTCTCCGGCCAGGCACCGGCTCTCGTCGCCCACTACCCGTCGACCAGTGGTGATGGTGACGCCGTCGCCGCGTGGCCTGCCTTTCTCGACGTGGTCGCGCGCCATCCCGACGAGCTGGGCAAGGCCCTCGACCATCCTCCGCAGACCAACGCTGTAGGCCGCTGCCCGGCCATCCTGGGCGGGCTGCTGACCGTGGCGGCCGAGACCGGCCTTCCGGTTCGACTGCTCGAGTTGGGGGCCAGCGCCGGCCTGCTCCTCCTCAGTGATCACTACCGCTACGACACCGGCGGGCAGGCGTGGGGCGACGCGTCGTCGCCGGTCCGCTTCGTCGACTCATGGACCGAAGGCCTGCCACCTCTCGGTGCGCCCCTCCAGATCACCGAGCGCCGCGGTTGCGACCAGCACCCTCTTGATCCCGGGAACGAGGACGACCGCCTGGATCTCCTCTCCTATGTCTGGCCGGACGAGATGGCTCGCTTCGATCTCTTGCGGTCCGCCCTCGACGTGGCCGCCAGGTTCCCGGCCACGGTCGAACGGGCCTCGATCCTCGACTGGCTGGCCGCCAATCTGATGCCTCTGCCGCCGGGAACGGTGACGGTCGTGATGAACTCCTACGCCTGGCAGTACCTGAGCGCCGACGATGCGGCGGCGTCGCAGAAGCTCCTGGACGACGCCGGTGCCGCGGCCAGCACCGAGGCTCCGCTCGCCCACCTCTCGTTCGAGGCCCTCGACGCCGACTACAACAACACCCAGCTCCGCCTCACGCTCTGGCCCGGCGACGAGGAACGGCTGCTCGCACTGGCCGGCCCCCATCTCGGGCCGGTCCGGTGGCTCGCGTGACGGACGCGCACCGCCGACGGTGGCGGACCGGTGGTGGTTGACGCAGTGTCGGTGATCTCGGTCAGCACGTCAACACTCACGATGGCGGCTCGTTCCCCCGTCGCTGGAGGCGGTGAAGGCGGGAGAGGATGTGGTCACGGTCCTTGGCCGGCTTCCCGTGGCCGCTCATGTGTGCCTGCACGTTCGTCACCAACTCGTCCTCGGTATCGGCGGTGACGACGGTGCCGCAGTGCCTGCAGGTCATGGTCAGGGCCATCTGCTTCTCCTTGGTCATGGGAAAACTACCGATCGGTGCTCAGGCATCGCGACGGTCGATGAGAACGAAGGCAACGCTGAGGGCAACGGTGGCGTAGATGCAGAACACGCCGAAGCCGGCCCAGGGGCTCAGGGCGCCGATCTCGCCTCTCTGAGCGAAGATCTGGCTACCGGCCTGCATGGGCACGTAGCGCCCCACCGAGG
>JALZAH010000365.1 GCA_030948425.1 Actinomycetota bacterium | reverse complement strand
GATCGAGCCAGACGGCGCCGGCCGCCGTCTTGCCGAACTTGGTGCCGTCGGCGCTGGTGATGAGCGGCCAGGTGAGGCCGTAGGCGCGGGCGCCCCGCATGCGGCGGATCAGATCGATGCCCGCAGTGATATTGCCCCACTGGTCGCTGCCCCCCGCCTGCAACCGGCAGCCGTAGATGTCGTGGAGATGGAGGAAGTCGTAGGCCTGGAGGAGCATGTAGCTGAACTCGGTGTAGGAGATGCCCTGCTCACGCTCGTTGAGGCGGGCTCGCACCGATTCCTTGGCGATCATGGCGTTCACGGTGAAGTGCTTTCCGACATCGCGGAGGAAGTCGGTGAGGCCGAGGGTGGCAAGCCAGGCCGAGTTGTCCACCAACAGGCCGTCACCGGTGCCAGAGCCGAAGTGGATGAACGCCTCGAGCTGGCGCCGTATGCCGGCGGCGTTGGCCTCTATCTCCTCGACCGACAGCAGCGGGCGCTCCGACTGCCTGCCGCTGGGGTCGCCGATGAGGGCGGTCCCCCCACCCACCAGGGCGATGGGACGGTGCCCGGCCCCCTGGAGGCGGGCCAGGGCCACCACGCCGACGAGATGACCCACGTGGAGGCTGTCGGCGGTGGCGTCGAAGCCGGCATAGGCGATGAACCGCTCGGCCGCCAACATGGGCCCGAGTCCGTCGTCGGTGACCTGCTGGACCATCCCCCGCCACACCAGCTCGGCCATGACGTCCCCGGGGAAGGCTGGGCCCGAGCGGCCCCCTGAGCGAGATGGGGGTACGGACACTTTGGGCACGCTACCGGAGTCGCCCGGAGCCACCCGGAACCTCCCCGGACCTATCCGCACCGAACGACGATCATTGCGGCCGGCAGGAGCGCGGCGCGGATGTCCCTGACGTTCCTACAGTGCGGTATGCGCATCGAGTCCGCGGTCACCGCACTCTCGTGGATCCCGTCCGAAGCCATCGGTGGGATGACCAAGCTTCCCTTCGAGATGGGGGTGAGCCACTACGACCCACCACCTCCCGACGCCATCGACGACCTCGACACGCTCCGCCAGGCCGGCCGCTTCCGCTTCGCCAACGAACTACGGGCATGGATCGACGTCGACGACGGAGGCAGCGTCGCCGCCTGGGGCCACGCCGGGCGTGGTCACATCAGTTCCACCACTTTGCAAGTGGGCCCCAAGGCCGTCGCCTTCGCGGCCGTGGCCTTTCCCGACCTCCAACCCGACGTCGAAGTGTCAGAGCACGGCGTCCGTTTCGTGCAGACCTCGGGCGGTCGCACCGGTGTACCCGCACCCCGCCGGGTCAAGCACCCGCCCTTCGTCCAGATCGTCGCTCCCCTGGCCTGGTCGACGCTCGCCCTCACCATCCGGGCCGACGGGACATCGGACTGGGAGATGCTCGGAGCCAGCCCCTTCCCCCGCCACTGGATCTACGACCACACCGGGGCGTTGGCGGCCAAGACCGGCATGATCGACTTCACCGAGTGGTACCGCACCGCCTTCGGCAAGCACACACCCTGGGGCGACGAGGACTCGCCGGCGCTGGTGACGGTGGCGGAGTCGGCCCTGGAGCGTGAGCTGTCGGCCAGGATCATGACGGCCGGGGCCAGGCCCACGGTGAGACCGCTGGGGGAGGGTGCCACGCTCGTCGAGCAGGGCGACGCCGGGGACTCGTTGTTCGTGCTCCTCGACGGCGTGCTGGCGGTGGAGGTCGACGGCCAGGCTCTTGCCGAGGTGGGCCCCGGGGCGGTGCTGGGCGAGCGTGCCGTCCTCGAGGGTGGCACGCGCACGGCCACGCTGCGGGCCGTGACACCGGCCAAGGTGGCTGTCGCCGCGGCCGATCTGATCGACCTGGAGGCCCTGGCCGAGCTGAGCGAAGGCCACCGTCGGGAGGCGGGCTAGTGCCTCGCCGCCCCGCCACGGCGGCGCGCTGCGAGTAGGCCATGGTCGACGTGGACGCCGTCGTGGTGGGTGCCGGCCCCAACGGGCTGGCGGCAGCCGTCACCCTCGCCCGGGCCGGGATGTCGGTGGTGGTCCTCGAGGCGGCCGAGGTAGCCGGAGGCGGTACCCGCTCGGAGGAGCTGACCCTCCCCGGCTTTCTGCACGACGTGTGCTCCACCATCCACCCCCTCGGGGTGGCCTCCCCGTTTTTCGCCGGCCTCCCTCTCGGTGACCACGGCCTGGTCTGGGCCCACCCCCAGGCACCCGCGGCCCACCCTCTGCCCGACGGCTCGGTGGCCATGTTGGAGCGGTCGCTGGATGCCACCGCCGAGGGCCTGGGGGCGAGCGACGCCCGAACCTGGCGGCGACTCATCGGCCCACTGGTCGAACAC
>JALZAH010000337.1 GCA_030948425.1 Actinomycetota bacterium | reverse complement strand
TACCCGACGGCACCCCTACGACGGTTGCCCACACCACGTCGGTCGTGCCGACCACCTCGAGAGCGGTCACACCGACCACCGCGGGAGCGGTCACACCGACGACAGCGGGAGCGGTCGCACCCACCACCGCGGACGAGAGGGACACATCTACCTCGGCCACGACGCGCGAGGACCCTGTGGCGTCTGCGCACCAGGGCCAGATCGCCTTCACCGGCGCTCCGTCGATCACGCTGCTGCTGTTGGGCGTCACGCTGGTGTTCCTGGGGTCGGTGCTGCTCATGGCCTCTCGCCGGCGCCCGGCAGGAGGCTCGCACATCAAGAAGTAGTCGAGGGCCCTGTTGCCCGGCAGTCCCGGCAGGTGCCCTGAAAGGACGAAGCGGCGGGCGTTGAGGGCAACCCGTAGCCGTCGTCGATGCGGGCCGTCAGGTCGTCGAAGACGGTGTCGGCACGTCGATGATGTCGCCGCAGGTCTGGCGGACCAGGTGCTGGTGTGCGTTGGTCGCCCGGTGGTAGGTCGACAGGCCGTGACCGAAGTGCTGGTGGGTGATCACCGCGAGATCCCCGAGCGAGCTGGGCGTGAGGTCACGGTCGACTCGGCCACGTCGGGGACCTGCCGGCGGACCCGACGGAGGAATGCCGGGACCATCGTCAAGGCCGTCGACGGTCTCCACCTGGGCGCCGGCCTGGTCGGACACGCGCACCCAGTAGGCGTCCCGCCCGACAGACCCTGACCAGTTCCAGACCATGTGCGGGCACAACCGCAGGAGCGAGGTGCTCGTCACCCGAAGCCACGACCTCTCGTTCCGCCGGCCTGTGGATCATCCTCATCACGGCGTCAAGGCCATCCGACGCCTCGCGATAGCCGGGACCGTCCTCGCCGCGTTCCTGACGTAGGCGTCGACGGCCTCCACCGCACCCGGCGGGCGGTCCCGATCTGCACCGAGGGCAGGGCACCGGAGCGGATCAGGCCGTGCAGCTTGGTCATGGCGACGCGCAGGGCCTCGGCCGCGGGCAGGGTCAGCAACCGCGGTTGCACCGGAGCACGAGCGGCGCGCAGGACAGCGCCGGCCTCGTCCAGGGCCACCAGCGCGGCGGCGGCCTCGGCCAGCTCTGCGGTGGCGGTCTCGATCCGGCGGACGACCTCGATGCGCTGCTCGCGTCGGGCCACCTCGGGTTCGAGGCTGCGGTGGGTGGGTTCCATGCCCTTGTTGCACCCGGGGAGGTCGTGGATCGCGTGCACCGATGGCTACCGTAACGGCTACCACGCCCTCCCTGCTCGATCCGCTGTCTCACGGAAATCCCCTCTGAGCAGGGGTTATGTGGCGCGCCCGGTGGGGTTCGAACCCACGACCAAGGGATTATGAGGCTGAAATCGGGCGGACGGCGACGGACGGATAGGGACCAGAAAGGACGTCCGACCTGGGTTTTCGCGAGTGCGCTGGACGGCGGCGGACCGTCACGAACGGCTTCGAACGCGATCCTATGGCTGTCAGTTTGGCTGTCAAAGGTCACAGCCATGATGCCTCCGGACCAGTCGTAGCGAGCCGCCGACAGGGACCTGATGCTGGTACGACCGGAGCGGCTTGCCTACCCTCTACGGGTACCGATAACTTCGAGCCGAGGGGGTGGCAGATGTACAGACTCCCAGGTCCTGCCACCCCGCTCGGTCACGCCCGGTGGGGACTGGGGCTTGCTTGTCACCCTACCGAGACGCTCCTGGCCGCCTACGAGCGTTGGGGGCCGGTGTCGGCGCTGGGTTGGGGGCCGTTCCGTTGGGTGCTGATGTTGGGACGCGACGCCAACGAGTTGATCCTGTCGACGCGAGCGAAGGACTTCACCTGGCGGGAGGCGTTCGCCTCGCTCATCCCCGTCGACGGCGACACCGCCCTGGTCGTCAGCGACGGCGCCGACCACGCCCGGCGGCGCCGCCTCGTCCAGCCCGCCTTCGCCCTGCGGCGCATCCACGGCTACGCGCCGATCGTCATCGAGGAGGTCCACCGGACCCTCGACACCTGGACGCCCGGCGACCGGATCGACCTCTACGCCGAGCTGCGCCGGGCCGTGCGGCGCATCGCCATCCGCAGCCTGTTCGGTGACCGTCTCGGCGACCGGGCCGACGAACTCGGTGACCGCCTCCAAGCCGCGCTCGACTTCGCCAACATCCCACCCTTCCCAGGCCGGGACCTGGACCTGCCGGGATCGCCCTTCCGGCGGGCCATGAAGGAGCGGCGCCGTGCCGATGCCATCGTGTTCGACGAGATCAGCCGACGCCGAGCCGAGGGCACCGACGAGGGCGACCTCCTCAGCGCTCTCATCAAGGCGCAGGACAGCGACGGGTCCGTCCTCAACGACCAGGAGCTACGGGACCAAGTGGTTAGCCTGATCGCCGCCGGTTACGAGACGACCGCAGCTCTCGTCGGCTGGGCACTCTACGCCATCCTCTCCCGCCCACAGGTTGAAGCGTCGCTGCGAGCAGAGCTGGGCGAGACCTTCGGCGACGGTCCTATCGATGAGGGCCACCTCGACAGTTGCCCGTATCTGCACGGGGTCATCTCCGAGACGCTGCGGCTGCACTCACCAGCCGGCTTCGCCGGTCGCAAGCTCCATGCCGACATCGACTTCGCTGGCCACACCGTCCCAGCGGGAACCATGGTCATCTACTCGGCGTACGTGACCCACCGTCAACCAGAGCTGTGGCCCGACCCGCTGGTGTTCCGTCCGCAACGGTGGATCGGCCCTGACGGTCGACCTGTCGACCCGCAGCCCTACGCCTTCGTGCCCTTCGGGGGCGGGTACCGCCGCTGCATAGGCTTCGCCATGGCCACCCTCGAAGCGAAGATCATCGTCGCCGAGACCCTCCGGCGCACCCACCTCAGGCTGGAGACCAAGGACGTCAAGGCGACCGGGATGGCCACGGTCACACCCGGGGGCGGACTCCCGGCCACCGTCGCCTGAAGACCGAGCTGGCGACTCGACCCGCCCTGGCTCCGGGACGCTCATTCGCTTTAGCAAGTGTCCTTCATCGGGACAGCCCGCCGGGGCTCTTGGCTGATGGGACAGGGCGGTGTGCTGGCGCCAATGCAATGTGCCCGAGCACGACGCATGAGCCACCCTGAATGGTACGGTTCCCCCGACCCGTCAGAAGGCCTGAGAGGTCGGGGCGGGAGGCGGACATGCGACGCGTCGACCGAAGCGATACTTCCCACCGTCGAGCAGTAACCTTGCAAATGGGGGTTGCCGTCGCCTCGATCTGCCTGCTGGCCGCGGCCTGTGGACGGGGAACCACGACACACCCTGCGATCACCGCCACAACGATCCCGGCCACGACCACAACCCTGGCCAGCACCACGACCACGGCACCCGTCACAACCACCACGACGACCGCCTCGACCACCACTGCGCCGAGCCCCGGCCCGCAACAGGTGGCCACCGAGTTCGTCAAGGCGTTCTACACGTGGAGTCACACGGAGTTCTCGCTGCCGAATAGCGCCAACGCTCTTCAGCAACGCTGTACCCCCTACACCTCCCCGGGCCTTGATGCTCTTCTCCAAGGCGACATCGCCGCCCCGCCGACCAGCGCCGACAAGATCGACTGGACGCCAGGGACGGTGAGCCTCAACCTGTCCCAGCCGTCGGGGCAACCAACGGAGAGCTACACCCCCTACGTCTACACGGTGACCATCACCGCAACGAGCCCGAGCAGCTCGTCTCCCTTCACCATCGGAGGACAGGTGGCCCTCCACAAGACGACTTCCGGCTGGAAGGTGACGGCGGTCCAAGCGACCGGGGCCACCGGACCGAACAGCACCGGGCCGGCGTCCGGCCCCATTGTCCAAGCATTCGACCCCGCCTACGGCGGGAACCAGCTCGGCGTGTAGCTCCTCGCCTATGGCTACCCATAACGGCTATTACGCCTCCCCGCTCGGTCCGCCGTCTCACGGAAATCCCCTCTGAGCAGTGATTATGTGGTGGGCCCGGTGGGTTCGAACCCACGACCAAGGGATTATGAGGCTGAAATCGGGCGGATGGCGACGGACGGATACGAACGAAAAAGGACGTCTGAGCTGGACTTTCGCGAGACCACCGGACGGCGACGGACTGTCACGGACGGCCTCGAAGGCGATCCTATGGCTGTCAGTTTGGCTGTCAAAATTCTTCGGCGTCTGGGCTCACTCAGACGTCGTCGCCCAAAGCCGTCTCCATCCGTAGCCCAGGGGCGCCCTTGAAGATCCGGTCGTGAGCAACCAAGGGCACGTCGAGGTGGATCGCCGTGGCAGCGATCCAGCGGTCGCCATCGTGGATCTTGTCCCCCAATGCGTGACCGGCTGGACGCATCGGGCTCGGAGCAGGGCGTAGGCGATCGCCAGATCGGGGCCTGCGCAGACACCCCCTCGACGTCAGCAAGAAGGCGCTCGAGCCTCGCCAGCCGGCGTTGGCCCCAGCCAACCCGAGCTGCGCCGTAGCGGAATTCACCGACGGTCTGAAAACTGATGATGATTGTCCGGCCGGCGATTGATTGGCTGATAGAGCCGAACAAGCTCGTGGCGCCGATGCAGCAGCCGAGACCCGAGAACCGCGCCGCTGGATCCTGTCGACATCACCGAGTGATGGCGACCCAGAAGTCTTCTTGTTCCTCGTCTGTGAGATCGTCGATGACCGATCCTCGAACGGGGGCCGGGGTCGGGCACGGCGAAGTATGTCTGCGACCGGCAACTCTAGCGAGCCCCCGATGTTGTCGTCTCCAGCATCGTCACCTCCTCCTTGAGGATACCTCCAGGCCTCGTCTGTGAGGGATGGCGTGGCACCATCGTCCCTTCCGTTCTCCTTCCCTCCGGCCCGGTGCGCAGGAAGATCGGTTGCGTTATGTGACGCTCAATATGTGGCGATCTGCGCTCGCGAGCGGGCCGCGTGGGTCGGATTATCGAGCGGGTGTTCTGTGCGAGGTTGCAAACTGGCAGGCGGTGGCTGATCGTCGCAGTCATGGCTCTCACCGAGCACTGCGAGACCGAGGCTGTGATCAGCCCGAGAACGCATCTTGAAGGAATCCGACCTACCGTCGCTCTCATGCACGCGACTGCATGGCACAACGGTGGACCGCCGGCGGACACGGCGGCTACGGAATCAAGTTCAGCGAGACGGACAGAGATCACTAACCATGAGAGCAGAAACCCGGTCGTCCCTTCGAAACCACGTCGTGCTCGAATTGGAGGGCGAAAACTCGACGACCGTGACACTGAGCCGTCGTTCCGGCGGAGTTGATCAGAGCTGCGATCTACCGAGATCGGCGTTGGCTACTGGATCGACAAGCCGCTACGTGGGAGCGCGGGAACCCACCGACGATGGTCGTGACCCCAATCGACAAGAACCGCTTGTCGGCTCGGCTACTCAAGCGGCGCCTACCCTCAGGCCGAGGATTGGCCTAGCGGTGGACGTCTGGAAAGGCCGGCGACGCGATGTGCGTCAGCTTCCGGCGCGCTCGGTCTTCCGGTCGGGGACTCTGTACCCGGCGACCCGACTCGGAAATCTGAGGACATCGGCCAACGTACGGGCGCTGATGGAAAGCCCAGGAGCACCGGATGTGCCTGATCGGGTGCGGCCACGTCGACGGCTGCGGGCGGGATTCGGTGCTAGCGATCCGTGCCGAGGTGCTGGATCCTGGGGGCGCGTTCTGGCGCCGTCCGGGACGGGGGGTATGAAGTGTCCTGTTGAATGGCTCCGTGTCCAATTTCGACGGCAGGACCTACCAAGGGCGGTTCGACGCGCTAGCCCGAGGCGGGATGGACGTCCACGGCGAGGCATCCCTGGTCTGGTCTCTGGACCCGACATCAGTGCTCGACGCGGGTTGCGGCACCGGGCGGGTAGCCATCGAACTGGCCCGCCACGGCGTCAATGTCGTCGGGGTCGACCTCGACGCGTCGATGATCGCCGAAGCCGAACGCCGGGCTCCTGACCTCGAGTGGGCCCAGGCCGATCTGGAAACACTCGATCTGGGTCGCCGCTTCGATGTGGTGGTACTGGCTGGCAACGTGCCATTGTTCTGCCGGCCGAGCGGGCGAGCGGCGCTCATCGGAGCATGCGCCACTCACGTGGTTGCCGGGGGAGCGATGGTGGCGGGGTTCCAGCTAGATCGGGGTTATGGCCTCGACGAGTACGACTCGGTGTGCGGTGACACGGGCTTGACCCTCGCCCAGCGTTGGGCCACCTGGGACGGTGAACTCTTCAGCGAGCAAAGTCGTTACGCGGTTTCAGTCCACCGGCGCTGAACTGCTTCTCGAGAGACTCCAACGGGCGGCAGCTGACGTTTGGCGACCAGCCAAGCGGGAGGTCGGGCTTCCGATCTGTACCCTCGCCGGGCTGCGCATAGGGGCATGGAATCTTGAGCGTGGCGGTTGGGACGGGCACTTGTACCCGCTGATGACGTCACTCCTTGACCGGCTCGGGTTGGACGTAGCGGTGCTGACCGAACCGGCGGCCGCGCTGTCGGTTTCGGCCAGAGGCGTGGTTGCGTCGCCGGCCGGCCGAATGAGCGGCGACAAGCTCGAAGCGTGGGTGGCGATCGTCGGGTCCCACGTCGAGCCCCTCGATGTTGAACTTCCCTATACGCGTCTCGCGGCCGCCGCGCACGTTCGGATCCCAAGGCACCCCCTGGTCGTCTACGGCACGGTCCTGCCGTAGCGCGCCGCCACCCATCAGCTGCCAAAGCTCGCCCCGCCCGCAGAGTCAGCGGCGGACATGTTCGAGCGCTTCTTGATGAGCCAGGCGAACGACATCCGGGCGCTCCAAGACAACCACCCCGAAGCGATGATCGTGTGGGCCGGCGACTTCAACCAGAGTCTCGACGGGCCCAACACCGGCGGGAGCAATAGAGGGCGGACCCTGCTTCGGAGATTCTCGAGGTTCTCGGGCTCGAAGCATGGATCGTCGCTCCGATAATGCGGTCGGCGGACTGTGCGCTATCGACTTGATCTGCGGACCCCGAGAGCACCCAGTGACCTAGATCGTCCGCGTCGATTCCAGCACCCAACGGGCGGTGTCTGTCGGACCACGCCGGCTACTTCGTCGACCTCTCGTCGTGACCCCGACGTGCCGATCTGCGCTCCAACGCCGGAGCATGTTGTCGGATTCTCGGGCGTGCGTTCGGCGCTGGGCAGAGCCGCGGGACGTTGGCGAGGTTCTGCCTGAGTTTCCCAGTATCGATTCGTTGACTTCTTTGGTACAACCGTTAGCGTGCCCTCGCACGGTCGATCCGTGATGCCGGGGGCCTGATCGAACGGCGACCTGGAAAGCGCCGAAACGGCGATATCGGCGCGGCGGGTTGGTAGCCGCTACTCGACTTGTCGAAGCTGACCGCTGGTGAACCTCTGCCAGCGGTGACCATTGGCGTCGTCGAACTCGACGTAGACGTCGATCATCACGGCGAAATCCTCACCGCCGCCAAAAAGGGTGCGCAGTGAGTCGAGGTCCGGCATGTCCCACTCGAGCGTGGCGCCGGGCGCGATGAGGCGGATATCTGTCGAACGGGCAACCTCCGTCACCCGCACGTTCGGCGGAGTTCCGCGAAACGTGGCACCCCAACCGAGAGTCACGTTGTACGCGGGCGAGTCGGCGTGGTTGACCACGATCAGCCGCGGCCACTGATGCTGAGGCACGGTCGAGGCGACGGCTGGCTCGGAGGTGTACTCAACCCAAGCGACCAGGCGAACCGCCTGTGCCCGGCGCCGCTCCCTGGTGGCCTGCCTGGCCGCTTCCAGCTGTTCTTGGAGTACGGGCAGTTGTTGCTTCAGCACGACGGCCTGCGCCTCAAAGGCTGGCAACTGGGCGTCGAGGACCGGCGCTGTCTTCGTCGCCACGTCGATCTGTGACTCCGTCCCGGTCTTCTGCGCCTGCCATGTCCGGTAGGCGAAAATCCCGGCCACGATGCTGGCAACCGCCAGCACACAGGTGGCCGCGGTCGTGACGATGGTGTAGTTGCTGGTCGCGTTGGCGACCATTAGGAGACTCCGGTCCGGAAGTCCAGAATCGTGAGCCGGTCCAGATCATCACGAATCTCATAGACGATCCGGTAGCGGCCAACCAGGAGATTCCACAGTTGCCGGTCATTTGTACGATCCGCGCTCTGCAGTAGTGTGGCTTCAAAGGGCCGAGGAGTCCTGGCCAATCCGTCGACAGCCGAGGACAGCGCCTCGCCCTGCAACACATCGATTTGGTTGTCCGAAGAGAGCAGGTTCTCCAGGCGCTGCACGGCCCGGGACTGAAGATGGATTTGCACGACCCCAACGACGCTCAAGAATCGGTCCGCTCGGCCTGAGTTGCCTCCTCGAAGTCATCTTCAGGGTCGGCGGCCACGGCATAGCGAGGGGCGACATCGGGCAAGTAGTCCGCGGTTCCCACCGGTACGGCGGACAAGAATCTATCGACTTCCCGACGGACGACAGAGAGCTCCCGGTAGGCGAAGACCGCTTCGGCTGGGGCGATCTCGACAGCCGACGGGTCTTGGGGTTCGAGTGCTACAAGGGCTCGCGCGAATTGGCGCCGCAACTCCGAGAACAGTGCCGCCGGCGACGGCCGGGGCAGTTCTTCCTTGACGCGCTCCCAGGGGACTGACTCCTCGCCACCCACCCCTTCCGTTTCGGCAAAATTCAGGTCGGCCTGGGTCTCGAGAGCTTCGTACTCCTCGACCAGGCTGACTGGAACCACGGCCGCGACTCTCTTGCCGTGACGGGTTATGAAGGTTCGCTCGCCGGCGTACTGGACCCGGTTGACCAGATCCGCCAGCTCATCACGTGCCTCGGTGACTGAAAGCTCTTCCATGGGGCACAGCGTACGGGACGTACAGAGCGTACGTGCGAACTATTATGGATGCCAGGGTCGCTCCGGCGCTCGTGCGGCCGGGGGGGCCTGCAGGACAGCGAGTAGCGGCAGAATGTCGCCGTGCTACCGATCGGCGGGGATCTAGCAAGCGCCGAGCCGGCGCTGGGTACGGACGGGGATCGCCTCGCCCCGCTCGTTCCATAGGTGCCGTTCCGGCGCGATCGATTGGGTCATCCTGCCGTCATTCTGAAGCGTCATTCCGTGCTCGTTCGGAAGCGCTGATCGCCGACTACGCGCCTCGGCGCCGGCGAACCTAGGCCGTTGTTCTGTGCGCCCGCCCCGGCGTTCTGTTAGAGATCAGCGGTTCGGGACGATGGCCAGTTCGTAGGCTTGGCCCGTGGACGTCGTTCAGAACTCAGCCGAAGAGGCGCACACCTGGGTCGAGGTAAACCGTGTTGTGGTCGCCGAGGCGTATCGGCGTTTTCTGGACGCAGGCGAGTGGCGGTCGGTGGGCGAGCTTCAGCGGCATTTCGACCAGCGCGGCATTGAGGTGAGCGTTGTCGACGTGATTGACTCGAAGCCACGGGTTCTCAACGAGGCGCGCCTTGTTCATGGAGACCAACTCAACCTCCAGCTCCGACACCTCATGTGGCTCGACCACGCGCGGCCGATGGCGTCATCTGCGTACGTGCTTCCAACGGGCGATCGACACCTACCTGTCGGACATTGACGAGC
>JALZAH010000314.1 GCA_030948425.1 Actinomycetota bacterium | reverse complement strand
CAGCAGGCCTTCCAGGTCGGCACCCCCGGCAGCGGCATCCTCGGCGGCGCCGGCGCTGGCCCGCACCACCGACAGGATCGTCCCCTCCATGGGCCTGGCCACCGCCCCGTCGGCCTGCCTCGATGCGTTGCGCAACCCGGCGGCCACCTCGGCCGGACCGGCGGCGTCGGCGGCCTTCATCGTCTCGGCCAGGCCCCGCAGCACCTGGCACAGGATGATCCCCGAGTTGCCGGAGGCGCCCATCAGGCTTCCGTAGGCGATGGCCTGGCAGACCTCGGCCATCGAGTCGCCGGCGCCCTCGAGCTCGGCGACGACGCGCTCGATGGTGCCCAGCATGTTCTTGCCCGTGTCGCCATCGGGGACGGGGTAGACGTTGAGCCGGTTGAGCGCCGGGGCACTGGTGCGCAGGGCGTCCCGGAAGGCGACCACGGCGGCTCTGAGGTCGGCGGGAGCCAGCCGGGTGGACGTCAGCATCGGAGGCGATGATAACCTTTCCCGGTTCCGTCCCCCCACGTGCACGAGGTGCTCCACCCCGATGGCTTCCGTCTGTGAGCTCTGCGGCAAGAAGCCGTCCTTCGGCATGTCGGTGTCCCACTCCCACGTGCGCACCAAGCGCCGCTGGAACCCCAACATCCAGAAGGTGCGGGCCCTGGTGAACGGCTCCCCCACCCGCCTCCAGGTCTGCACCAGCTGCATCAAGGCCGGCCGGGTCACCAAGATCCCGGCCCGCCAGATCCCCGGCTGACGCGGGCGGCGGCTCACTGCCGCTGGACGAAGATCTGTTGTCACCCAGGGACGGCCCTGTTGCCGAGGAACAGGCGGCCTGAGCTCCTCCCGTGCATGAGCTGCAGCGGGTGCCACGTGACCTGCACGTAGTTGCGGGCGACCATTCCGGGCCGACCAGCGTCCTCCGTCGGGGCCACCGGGCGGGTTCGGGCTCAGGCCGCATGAATGAATCGGCAGGGAGCACTTGATTCGTCGGCGGGGGAGCCGATCGGGTCGGTAACGGGTCCTCACCCGAGCCAGAAAGTCCAGGGCCCGGGCGGTCCGTCAATCTCGATCAGGAGACAACCGATGGTCACGTGCTCAAGCCTCGCCCGGTGGGTGGCTCCAGCCGCATTGTCCGCTCTCCTCTCCCTCGCTGCCTGCGGAGGCGCCACTACGGCGGCGGACACGGTTAAGCCAACCGCCGCCTCGGCTGACCCATCCGCGACGCCAGGCACGATTCCGTCGCCTCTGCCGAAGCCGACCCCGTCCACTACGGCTGCAGCGACGACCGGAGCGCCGGCCGCCCCAGCCACACGGCCGAGGGCTACACCGACGACCGGGGCGTTGACCACGCCCACCACCACACCGACGCCAGCAGGCGGCGCCTACTACGCCAACTGCACTGCAGCGAAGGCCGCCGGAGTAGCGCCCTTGCTCATGGGTCAGCCTGGATACCGCTCGGCCTTGGACCGCGACGGCGACGGGACCGCCTGCGAGTGAGGATGCGACCACCGCTGACCGCCATCCTCCTCTTCCTCTTGACGACCGGGAGTTGTCAGCAGGCGTCCAGGCCGACACCCACCTCGACTTCGAGTACCGCAGCTACCAGGTCGACCAGGACGACCGGCCTGGAATCGGCGGCCACCACATCGAGTCTTCCGGCGAAATCGGTGACCGCTGCTGTCATGCCTGGAGATCTGCTGAACGCCGACGTCACCCAGGACACCATCGGAGACACGATCTGCGTGCCGGGGTACAGCCGAACGATCCGCCCATCCAGCTCGGTCACGAACAGGATCAAGGTCCGGCAGATCGCCGCCTACGGATACGCCGACGTCACTCCGGCGAGCTTTGAGGAGGATCATGTCATCCCACTCGAGCTCGGAGGTGCTCCGGCAGCGCCAGCGAACCTGTACCCCGAGCCGCTGGCGATCGCCGGGCAGGACGACGGGCTGGAGACCAGCCTCCACGCCAAGGTGTGTGCCGGGGCGCTGACGTTGGCTGTCGCTCAAGCACAGGTGCTGTCAGCGAAGGCGGCGCACGGGTACGAGCGGGCGCTGTCGCTCGCCTGAACGTAGGGGCCAGGGCGCGTCGACCAAACAGCGCGCCGAGCGGACGCGAAGGCAGGACTGCTCCAGCGGCGAGAGCTCGGGACCGAAGCCGCACCAGGATCTCTTCGAGCATCACCGCTGTGGCGAGCCTGGCTCAGCTCGCTGGCCGCGTTGTCGGAATGCCCTCGAGGTCGGCCCAGGCGGCGACGTCGCGGCCTTCCAGGGCGGCGGCCATCAGGTCGGGGAACCGGTCGGGGGTGCAGGCGAAGCACGCCACACCGAGTGCGGCGAGGTGGGCGGCCAGCTCGTGGTCGTGGGCCGGGGCGCCGCTGTCGGTCAGGGCCAGCAGGCAGACCACGGTGACCCCCGCCCGCACCATCCCGCCGAGGCGGGCCCGGAGCTGATCCGGGTCGCCGCCCTCGAACAGGTCGGTGACGAGCACGAGCACGGTGTCCGCCGGCCGGACGACCAGCCGCTGGCAGTAGGCCACGGCCCGGGCGATGTCGGTGCCGCCGCCCAGCTGGATGCCGAACAGCAGGTCGACCGGGTCGTGCAGATCGTCCGAGAGATCGGCCACCTCGGTGTCGAAGACGACGAGCGAGGTGCGCAGCGAGCGGATGGTGGCAAGGACGCAGGCCAGGACGCCGGCATGGACCACGGAGGTGGCCATCGAGCCGCTCTGGTCGGCGCACACCACGACGTGCTTCAGCTCGGCCCGGCGTCGCCGTCGCCCGTGGCCGACCAGGCGCTCGGGCACGATGGTGCCGAGCTCGGGGTCGTAGGTGCGGAGGTTGGCGCGGATGGTGCGGTCCCAGTCGACCTCGGGGAGCCTGGGCCGCCGGGTGCGGGTGCTGCGGTCCAGGGCGCCGGTCACCGACGCCACCAGGCGCTGGGCCAGGCGGCGCTCCAGGTGGTCGACGACCTGGCGGACCACCTGCCGGGCGGTCTCACGCGTGCGCTCGGGGATGACGCTGCCGAGGGCCACCAGATCGGCCACCAGGTGGACGTCGGGCTCGACCTCGGCCAGCAGCTCGGGCTCGAGCAGGAGCTGGCGCAGGCCGAGCCGGTCGATGGCGTCACGCTGCAGGACCTGCACCACCGACGAGGGGAAGTAGGCCCGGATGTCGCCCAGCCAGCGGGCCACGCTGGGCCGGGAGCCGCCGAGTCCGCCGGTCCGGTCGGAGGCGTAGAGGGCCTCGAGGGCGGCGTCCATCTTCTGATCGTCGGACGACAGCTCGGCGCCTGGGAGGGTGCCCGCCGCGTCCCGCCCCAGGATGAGGC
>JALZAH010000313.1 GCA_030948425.1 Actinomycetota bacterium | reverse complement strand
GATCGAGGGTTATCGGGCTCACCGAAGTCGGCTCCCGGTCGTCCCGCAAGCCGAACGGCGCTCCTCGGGCTAAGGAAGTTAGTGCCGGTGGAGGATCCTTGGGCGGGCACACGAGTGGACACGAGGTACGGATTTGCGTACCGTAGATGTGATGGCTGAGGTCGTGACCACTGGAGAGGCCCGAGAAGCCCTGCACCGGATCGCCAAGCAGTTCGATGCGGGCGAGGGCGAGCCGGTGTACTTCGGCTCGCACCGTCGTGCTCAGGGCGTCATCGTCCCGGTCGAGGTCTGGGAGCAGCTGTTGGAGTCCGCCGAGGATGAGCTGGACATCGATCTGGCGCGCCGACGTCTGTCGAGTCCTCCTGGCCCCCGGCGAACCCGGCGCGACTTGGACGACGCCCTCCGGCAGGCCGCGGAAGCTGCTCGCAAGCCTGCGTGAGCCCTGGTCCGCAGCGACCGCGCTACGAAGTAATCCCGGGCAACGAGGTTCTGGCCGACGTGGCGGCGTTGGCCGCCTACGGCCAGGAGGTCGTGGCGGCCGCTACCTCGACCATCGACGATCTGGCTCACGGTCGGGTCGTCGGCAAGAACTTGGGCCAGCGCCACGTGAGCGGCAACCTGACCGGGTTCGCACGGGTCAAATTCGACGTTCCCGGCACACGCCCTCCACGATTCCGGCTCGTCTACCGCCAGGTCGACCAGGGCAATCGCGAGATCGTCGCCATCGGGTCACGTGACGAGCACGCCATCTACAGCGTCGCTGTGAGGCGCCTCGCCGGCGGTGGCTCATAGGGGATCCTCAACTGGGTCACGTCTCGACGACCGCTGGTCCTTGGCCCCATCCTCGCCCCGCCCGCGGTCGGACGGCGCCAGGATTGCGCGGTGCGCCACCCTCAGTGCTGCAGCGAGTAGCTCAGGACCGCATTGCCCGTCGATGTGATAGTGCCGTCGACCAGGTCCAGGCGGGTCTGCGGCACGGTGTCGTCGAAGAGCCGGCGCCCCTGGTTGGTGACGACCGGGTGGACGGTCAGGGTCAGGACGTCGACGACCCCAGCGGTGAACAGTGAGCGGATGGTCTCGATGCCGCCGGCGACACTGATGTCGCCGCCGTCTGACTCCCGGAGCTTCGCGACGTAGGCCACCGGGTCACCGTCGATGGGGGTGCTGTTCCACTCGAGGTCACCCGACAGGGTGCTGGACACGACGTGCTTGCGCACCGGGTTGATGAACTGGCCGAACGGATCGTCGGCGCCGGGCCAGTACTCCTTCCATTCCTGCCATAGCTTGCGGCCGATTACGACGTCGGTCACGCTGGCGATGGCCTTGCCCATCAGCTCGCCCTCCTCGTTTCCGAAGCGGTCGAACTGCCAGACGTTCGGCGTCTCGACGACGCCGTTCACGGTGGCGAACAGGTGTGCGGTGGTCTTGCGGGTCATCTCTTCCTCCGCTGGTGGTTGCAGCACTCACGGTGCCTCGGTCATTGTCGTAGACGACGCCGGAGCCCCAGACTGATCGGTCCTGTCCCAATGCGCACCCGAAGGCGCATGGATCGAGGGTTATCGGGCTCACCGAAGTCGGCTCCCGGTCGTCCCGCAAGCCGAACGGCGCTCCTCGGGCTAAGGAAGTTAGTGCCGGTGGAGGATCGTCCTGCGGGACGGCGGGTCTCGTCTTGACAAGTAGTTTCTAGTTGTGGAAACTATCTGGATGGATGACACGACCTTCACCGCCAGCGTGCACTACGAGGATCCCAAGGCCGCCCTGGCATGGCTGGTCGATGCCTTCGGCTTCGAGATCACCATGGCCATCGACGGGACGGCGGAGGCCCCCGAGGCCTGCCACTACGAGCTCGCACTGGAGGGCAGGGGCCGGGTGATGGTCGGCGGCCAGTGGCGCTCGACGATCCGCAGCCCCCGCAGCGTCGGTGGTGCCAACACACAGACCCTCCACGTGCAGCTGCCCGCCGGCCTCGACGAGCACTGCGCACGCGCCCGGGCGGCCGGCGCGACGATCGACCAGGAGCCCGACGAGCAGTTCTACGGGGACCGCACCTACCGCGCCGTCGACCCCGAGGGACATCTGTGGACCTTCGCCCAGCACGTACGCGACGTGAGCCGGGCCGAGGCGCAGGCCGCGCTCGGCCAGTCGATCAGCTCCACCAACTGGGCGTGAGCGCCGGTACCGGCGCCGTCCCCGCCGCCACGGCCCTCCTCGACGCCGCTTTGGGGGCGCTGGCCGACCCGTTGCGTCGGCGGACCGTCGAGCTGCTCGCCGCGGGCCCCCGCCGCGCCGGGGAACTCTCCTCCGCCCTCGGGGTGAGCGCTCCGACCATGAGCAAGCACCTGAGGGTTCTGCGCCAGGGGGGCCTTGTCACCGACACGGCGCCCAGCTTCGATACGAGGGTCCGCATCTACCAGCTGCGCCGGGAACCCCTCGCCGGCCTGCACCGCTGGTTGGCGGACACCGAGCGGGCCTGGAGCGACCAGCTCGAGGCTTTCGCCGCGCATGTCGGTGCCAACCGTGAGCCCTGAGCGCTCCCGGATCCTCGTCGCCGTGCGGGTTCCCTGCAAGCCCGCCGAGGCGTGGGAGCGCTTCACCGCCGAGATCGGCCAGTGGTGGCGACCCAACCCGCTGTTCGCCTTCAGCCAAGGACGCAGCGGAACCCTCGCCTTCGAGCCCGGCGAGGGCGGTCGGCTGACCGAGACCTACCCCGACGGCAGTCTCTTCGTGATCGGCGTGATCAACGTCTGGGAGCCGCCACGGCTCTTGGTGGTCTCCTGGCGGCAGGCCAGCTTCCCGCGCGAGCAGCTCACCGAGCTGCACGTCGGCTTCGAGCCGACCGGTCAAGGGGAGACCCGCGTCAGCGTCCAGCACTACGGCTGGGACAGCCTTCCCGCCCAGCACGCATCCCGCCACGGCTTCCCCCTCCCCGCCTTCCAGCTCCGCTTCGCCGAGTGGTGGCGCACGCTCCTCGCCGACGCGTTCCGCCCGAGTAGCAGCAACACAATCCGAAAGGAGCAGCGGTGACCGACGGCGACAGCAGACCCCGAAGATGGCCGGTGGCGAGGGTCGGAGCTATACGAAGCGTCGCGTCTCGGCGGGGTTCGACCGACGCGTCGCCTCTTGCCGTAGGGCCTCCGCAAGCCGTGATCGACCGATGAATGCAGCCGAGCGTTTCCTCGCGGCGTCTCGCAGCGCCCCGCCGACCACGGCCGACACGAAACGCCACCGGCCGCGTTCACGCTAAAGCCTGACGTGACGTCAGAGTCAACAGATGATTTTTGGTAGCACACAAGCTCACAGCTGCCGGCGGGCCGCCGTTGTTGCTCAGCCGGGCAGACCCATCGTCGCCGCCGAGTCCATCGATCACGACGCCTCAAAGACGCCAGGTTTGCCGATGCTTCGGAGTTCTGCGTCGCATCCGTCTACCCGCCTCTTCTAGGTTGACGGGCCATGAGCGATGCCACAGAAAGAACAACAACCGTTTCGAACATCGGCGTGGCCATGTTTGCCGTCGCCGACCAGGACGCGGCTCTCGCCTTTTACACAGACAAGCTCGGCTTCGAGGTGCGCGGCGACACCCGCTTCGGTGAGAACGACGAGATGCGCTGGTTGGAGGTGGCCCCGCCCGGGTCGCGGGCACGCCTGGCGCTCAACCCACCGATGGGAGGTCAGCCCGGTGGCGGCTCGATCGGCGTGGAGACCGCAGACGTCTTGGGCGAGCATGCACGCTTGAGCGCCGTCGGCGGCATCGACATCGACCCCGAGCCGATGCGTACCCCCGGCGCCCCCTTGATGTTCATGCTGCGTGACCCGGACGGCAACAACGTCATCGTGGTGGAAGTGCCGCCCGGCGCATAGCCCGCCTTTCGCCATGGAGCACCACCGGCTTGTGCAACCCACGAGATTGGAGGTCGATGAGGATGTCAGAGGTGGACGAAGCCGTGCAGGCCTACATCGACGGCAGGCGACGCCTCTACGTAGGTGCCTGGAAGCATGGCTTGTCGATCTACGGCTGGCAGCAGGGGGCATGACCTTGCGGAATGCGACTGTGGGCTGGGCGAGGCCGTTGGGTCTGCGGCGGTAGCGGGAGACACCGTCTTGCGGGTGAAGGTGAGGAGGGTGACGCCGCTGGGGGTGCTGACCGACTCGACGTCGAACTCGACATGAGCGACCCCCAGGTGGTTGTGAATTGCAATCACTCTAGAACACGTCGCTGTGCTCGGCGAGGAGGGTCCCTGTGCGTATCGACGTCGAGGGAGCCAGCCGGCGCATGCGCTCCCGCGGTCAGGGCCGAGGAGTTGATTCCTATCTGCTGCCCGGTGGGGGCTCCGCACGGTTCGGCCACAGGCGGTGGACACCATCAGTCGTGGCATTCGCGGCGCCGTCTGGCTCCGGCGATGGACCCGACGAGGCCAGGCGGGCCTGACAGAGCGCGTCGAGGCGACGCCATGCCGGCGACGTCGTTCCCGCCTGGGCCGACAGCAGGCTGGAGACAGCCGTGACGCCGGCATCGCTGCGTGATGGCGGCGGGCTGGGGGCTTTCTTCGCCAGCCAGGCGGCAGCCTCGGCGGCCAGTTCAGCGAGCCGGGGGTCGTCAGGATCCCAGTCGTAGGCCTGTTCCCACGCCAGGTACAACCTCCGGAAGTCGGGGTCGGCCAGAGCGGCGCACTTGTCCCCTGCCCATTCGGGCACCTGCTCGGGGGAGAGGGCCATGAGCAGGGTCCAGCCGTCGCGCTCGAGGCTTATGGTGCGCTCGCTGACACCGAGGGAACGCATGTGGTCGAGGAGCTCGGCTACCTCCGCAGGCAGGACCAGCCGTTCGCCGGCCATCAGCCCGGCGAGCTGTTGGCGGAGATCCTCGAGGTCGCTGATCCGATGTTGCAGCGCCTGGTCGATCTGGGTCACCGCGTTGGCGAACGCCGCCGGGGTGGAGTCGAGGAGCTCGCGGATCCGGCCCAGGGGGACGCCGGCATCGGCGAGCGCCTTGATCCGGATCAGGTCGGCCGCAGCTTGGGCGTCGTAACGGCGATAGCCGGATGGGTCACGGACCGGCTCGGCGAGCAGGCCCCGCTCGTGGTAGTGGCGGATGGCCCGTACCGTGACACCGACGTGAGCGGCGAGCTGACCGATGGTCAGCACAGCGGTCCCCGCCACTGGCGCCTGTCGCGGTGTGGGTG
>JALZAH010000288.1 GCA_030948425.1 Actinomycetota bacterium | reverse complement strand
GCCCCGCCCCGACGACGCCGTCGCCATGGCCGGCTCGGGCCGTTCGACGTAACCCTCAGCCGGGTGCCAGACCCGCAGGAACAGCACCGTGGTGGCGGCGCTCAGCAGCGAAGCGACGATGTCGGTGAGCTGGATGCTGCTGTAGTTGGACACCACGAACTGGGCCACGGCGAAGGTGACGCCGGTGACCAGGACGGCAGGCAACGTCTGTCGAATGCCACGCCTACCGTCGATGATGTATACCAAGACGATCGGCACGAAGATGCCGAGCAGTGGGGTTTGGCGGCCGACGGTGGCCGCCAACTGGCCTTGCGGCAGGTGGGTGACGGTGGCCAGGGTGGTGATGGGCACGGCCAGCGCGCCGAAGGCCACGGGAGCGGTGTTGGCCACCAGGGCCACGGTGGCGGCCTTGATGGGACGGAAGCCGAGAGCAATCAGCATGACGCTGGTGATAGCCACCGGCGAGCCGAACCCGGCCAGCGCCTCGAGCAGCGCTCCGAAGCTGAAGGCGATGATCACTCCCTGGATCCGCTGGTCGTCGCTGACCTTGGCGAATGAGCGGCGCAGGACATCGAAGTGTCCGGTCACCACCGTCATCTCGTAGATCCACAGGGCATTGATGACGATCCACAGGATCGGAAAGAAGCCGAACGCCGCCCCTTCAGAACCAGCGAGCAGGGCCTGCGAGGCCGGCATCGGGTACACGACGACGGCCACCAACAAGGCCACGACGAGGGAGATGAGCGCGGCCAGCCACGCCCGCAGGCGGAACACGCCGAGCAGGACGAACAGCACGACCAGCGGTATCGCCGCCGCTATCGACGACAGGCCGAGTGAGTGCCCAATCGGATCGAGCATCTGACGGTACATTCGCACCCCCCAAGGGCTGGCGACCCGATGAGTCTCTGGCCGCCCAGCGGAAGCTACGCGCCTCGGCGATCACGGTCAACGACCGTTTGCGCTCCGAGGTCCGGACCACACCTCAGGCCGGCAGGCGGGCTCGCTCATGGACACCCGGAGCAAGACCGCATCCGCCGTTGATGGCAGCCGGGGCGCAACCCCCATTCGGCGACGGAGGCCCACAGCGGCCCGTGGGTCATTAGCGTCCCGGCTGATGATCTCCCCGGAGACGCCCAGCCTGATGGCCCTCGATCTTCTCGTCTCCGTGGCCGAGCTGGGCAGCCTGGGCCAGGCCGCCCAGCGCCACGGGGTGTCCCAGCCGGCGGTGAGCATGAGGATGACGCAATTGGAGCGTCAACTGGGCGTGATCCTGCTCGATCGGGGCCCGACGGGCACCCGGCTGACCCCCGAGGGGGAGAGCGTCGTCGGGTGGTGCAACCAGGTGCTGGGTGCCACCCACACCATGATGGCCGCCGTCACCGCCCTGCGAGCCCACACCGGAGGCCACCTGCGGGTGGCGGCGTCGCTGACCGTCTCGGACCACCTCATGCCCGCCTGGTTGGTGGCCCTGCGCCACCAGGCGCCCGACATCACCGTGGCCCTGGAGGTGACCAACTCCACCAACGTGGTCGATCAGGTCCGCCGGGGGGGCGCCGACCTGGGTTTCATCGAGGGCCCGGCGGGCGATGTGGCCGGCCTCGACACCCGCCGGGTGGGCGGCGACAGCCTCGTCGTCGTCGTCGCCCCCGAGCACCCGTGGGCCCGCCGCCGGCGCCCGCTGACCGGGTCGGAGCTGGCCGCCACCGAGCTGATCGTGCGCGAACCGACCTCCGGCACCCGCCAGGTGCTCGAGGGCGCCCTGGCCGGCTGGGGCGGCGTGCGCACCCACCTCGAGCTCGGCTCGACGGCGGCCATCTTGGGTGCGGCCCGGCGGGGGGAGGGCCCGGCGGTCCTCAGCTCCCTGGCCGTGACCGACGACGCCGAGGCCCGCCGACTGGTGGTGGTGGAGACCGTGGACGTGGACCTGAGCCGGTCGTTTCAGGCCGTCTGGCTGCGCTCGGTCAGTCTGCCGGCCCCGGCGCGCCGCCTGCTCGCCGGGGCCGGTTGATCACGACTCGACCGCGGGACGGGCCACCACAGCATCCGTGACCGCCCGGACCAGCGAACCCAACCTCCAGGCGTCGGGTACCACCACGTCTGCGAAACCCTCTTCTTCGGCCGCTGCCGCGCACACCGGGCCGACGCAACCGATGACCATCCGGCGAGCGGCGTCGGTCAACTCGCCGCTGCGCCCGGCGGCATCAGCCACGGCCATGAAGTTTCGGACCCCGGGCGCGGAGGTGAACGTCAGGGCGTCGACCCGACCGGCACAACAGGCGTCGATCAGGCCCAAGGGAGCTTGGTCGTCGCCGGGGCGCGCCCAGCGGTAGATGGGCAGGGCGACGACGGTTGCCCCGGCCCCTTCGAGAGAAGCGGTGAACTCGGCGGCGTCATCGCCGTGCAACTGGAAGGCGACCCTCGAATCGGCGATCCCCTCATCGATGAGGTGCTCAGCGACCTCCGCCAGCTGCTCGGAAGGCGAACGCCACGCCAGGTCGAGCCCGAGCGAGCGCACCGCCCCGGCGGCCTTGGGGCCCCGGGCCACCACCCGAGCGTGACCGATGGCGGCCCGGAAGCGGTCCACCTCCCCCCACTCCTCGACGAGGGCGAACAGGGCCCGCATCCCGTAGCCGGTGTTGGCCACCAGATGCTCGGGTGGTGCGGCGATGAGGTCGGACACGGTGGCGTGAAGCTCGGTGCGGTCGGCGACCGGTTCGGAGCGGATGGCGGCACCGCGGATCACCTCGGCGCCCAACCGCCGCCACATGACCGCCTGATCGTCGCCACGACGGTCGGCCGTCACCCCAATGGTGCGCCCCAGGAGACGGGTCTCGTCGGTCATCACCCCACGCTACGACCCGCGAAGGGGGCGGCGGTCCATCCGCCAGAGGGGGGCGCCCATCGGGGTTCAGGAGGGCAGTGGCAACCCGTCAAGGCCGTCAATGCTCGAGCGGTTCTTCTCCGCCCAGTAGTCCCTGATGCCCTCGGGACCCTTCCTCGCCGCCCACTTGCTCATGGTCGGGCGGTGCTGGTCGAAGTCCATGAGCGGCACGCCGTAGCCGCACGAATCGGCCACCCGGGTGACGTCGACGACGACTACCGAGCGCACCCCGATCCCCTCGGCGCCGGGGAAAGCGCCGGCGACGGTGACGAACTCGGCGTCACCAGGAAAGGTGGCATGGCCGTGGCCGTGCAACCGCACGATGCGAGGCGGGCCGCAGAACGCGCAGAACATGACGACGATGCGCCCGTTGTCGCGCAGATGGGCAACCGTCTCCACGCCGCTGCCCGTCTGGTCGAGGTAGGCCACGGTGTGCTCGTCGATCACCGCGAACTCCCGGCGATTGCCCTTGGGCGAGCAGTTGATCAGGCCCTCGGGGTCGTCGGGGGCGGTGGCCACGAAGAACACGGGCTGATCGGCCATCCACGCCGTCAGCCGCTCGTCGATCCGGGGGTAGAGGTGGGCCATGACCCAGTATGGACCGGCGCCGGCTACCGAGCCTGGCGGTCGGTGACACCGCCTACCTTCCCGAGGGCCACCCAGCACAACGGGGCGTAGAAAGGAGCCCAGTTCGGGATCTCCATGATCCCCAGGGATGTCGCCGAGGCCCCGGCGATCGGCTCCACCCTGTGGGCGGTGGCCGGAATCCCAGCGACTTTCCATGCCCAACGCCGACCCTCTTCCCACTCGGTCACCCGGAAGCGGAACCAGAACCCGACGGCGGTCTGGACGCGGCCGGTCGAGTCGGCCTGCAACCGGGTCCCGCCGTGGTCGATGGTGGCCCGGCGCACCGAGGGACCCCACTGCGGCCACACCGCCGTGTTGATCAGGGTGTCCCACACGGCGCCGGGCGGGGCGGCGAGGCGGCGGGCGACGTCGAGCACGGCACCAGTCTCGCTCTTCTCCCCCGCTACCGGACGGAACGGGCGTTGCTGTGGGGGAGCTCATCACCGTTGCGCTTGATCCCCACCTCGACGCCTGTGTCGACGCCCGTCTCCGCCTCGGCGGCCCGGTCCTCGGCGACCGAGTCGCGAATGTCCTGACTGATGCGCATGGAGCAGAACTTGGGGCCGCACATCGA
>JALZAH010000286.1 GCA_030948425.1 Actinomycetota bacterium | reverse complement strand
CCACTGCGTCGCCTACGGGCGTGCCGGGGGGCGGTGGGTGCGGCAAGATTGAGCCCATGTCCCCGTGGGCCGGCACCAATCATCGGCGGATTGCGAGCCGAGAGGTCCAGCACCGACGGGCCGGCACCGCCGACCGAGCGTGGCCTGGCCCACGGGTCCGGGCCCGGAGTCGATGAGCTCGGCGACGGAGGTCACCGTCGGTGGCCGGAGACTGAAGCTCTCCAACCTCGACAAGGTTCTGTGGCCGGTGACGGGATTCACCAAGGGTCAGGTCATCGACTACTACGCCGGGGTGGCGCCCGCCCTGCTGACGCACCTGCGCCGGCGGCCGGTGACGCTGCGCCGGTGGCCCAACGGTGTGGATGCCAAGTCGTTCTATGAGAAGAACTGTCCGTCCCACCGTCCGGAGTGGGTACCGACCATCACCATGGGCGAGGTGGCCTACTGCTCGGTCGAGGAGGAGGCGACCCTGGTGTGGTTGGCCAACCTGGCCGCCATCGAGCTGCACCCGACCCTGGCACGCGATGGTGGGCACCATCCCACGGCGTTGGTCTTCGATCTTGATCCTGGCGCCCCGGCGGATGTTCTCACCTGCGCCCAGGTGGCCCTGATCCTGCGGGACATCCTGGCCGATCTCGGTCTCGACTCCTGGGTGAAGACGTCGGGTAGCAAGGGCCTCCAGCTCTACGCTCCGCTCGACGGCGGGGCCAGCTACGACCAGACCAAGCCGTGGTCGCACGCCTTGGCCCGCCACGTCGAGTCCCAGCACCCGAAGCTGGTGGTCACCACCCAGGAGAAGGCGGTCCGGCGGGGCAAGGTGCTGATCGACTGGAGCCAGAACACGGAGTCGAAGACGACGGTCTCGGTGTACTCGCTGCGCGCCGGTGAGCGTCCAGGTGTCTCTACCCCGCTGACGTGGACCGAGGTGGGGCGGGCCCTGGAGGCCGACGATGGCGGCCTGCTGCGCTTCACACCCGACGATGTCCGGCAGCGCTTGGATGACCACGGCGACCTGTTCGCGGCGGTTGCCGAGGGGGGTCAGGCCCTACCGGGTAGCTGACCCCACCGGCGAGCCCCAGAGCTCGCGGAGGTGGGTTGCTCAGAACTCCAGGGCAGTCAACTCCGGGTACCAACTCTTGGCGTCGTCCACCGCCCGGCGCCACCGATGGCGATCCGCCGTTCGGGCGGACGGCTCCACCACCATCCGGGGAGACCAGGAGTCGGCGATCTCATCCTCGTCGGCCCAGAGACCCACGGCCATGCCGCTCAGGTAGCCGGCGCCCAGGGTGGTGGCTTCAAGCTCGGCGGAGACCTCGATGGGACGGGCGCAGGTATCGGCCAGGGCCTGTAGGAACACCGTGTTGGCGGTCATGCCTCCGTCGACGCGCAGGGTGGTGACGCTGACCCCGGCGTCGCGTTCGGCCGCTTCGAGCAGGTCGGCTCCCTGGTGGGCCACACCCTCGAGGACGGCACGGACGAGCTCCGGTCGCCCACTGCCGCGGGTCAGGCCAACCACCGTGGCCCGGGCCCCGAAGTCCCATGTCGGGGTGGCCAGGCCGAGGAAGGCGGGGACGACCATGACCCCACCGGCGTCGTCACAGCGGGCCGCCACCTCCTCGGACTGGCCAGCATGGGTGAGGACGCCGAGATCCTCGACGAGCCAGTCGACGGCCGACCCGGCGGTGAGCATGATGGCCTCGACTCCCCAGGTGAGCCGCCCGGCGCGCGACCAGGCGACGATGGGGAAGCAGCCGCCCCTGCCCCGGTCGCCGAAGTCGGGCTGGTCCGCTCCGGTGCAGAGGTCCAACATGGCGCCAGTGCCGAACGTCGCCTTGGCCTGTCCCGGCCGGGTGCAGCCCTGTCCGATCAACGACGCCTGCTGGTCTCCGACGATCCCACAGATGGGCGGCGATCCGGCCAGAGCGGACGCCTCGGCGGCCCGTCCCGAGGAGTCCACGATGGCGGCCAGGGACGTTTCGGGGATGCCGAGGCGCGCCGCCAGAGTCGTCTTCCACCGCCGGCCAACTGGATCGAACAGGCCGGTGACCGCCGCGTTGGTCGGGTCGGTGATGTGGGCGGAGCCCTCGCTCAGGCACCAGGTGACCCAGGTGTCGACGGTACCGATCCGGACGTCGGCTCCTCGGTCGGGCGCGTAGGTGTCGAGAAGCCAGGCCGCCTTGGTGGCCGACTCGCTCGGGGACAGGCGGATGCCTTCGCTCTGCAGCTCCAGGCAGGTCCCGGCGGTGCGCAGGTCCTGCCAGCCGATGCCAGGGCCGAGCGCCTTGCCGGTGACACCGTCCCACGCGATGACTGACGCCCGTTGGGCCGTGACCCCGACACCCTCGACGGGACCGCTCCGCTCGAGGGCGGCGCGGGCCACGTCGAGCACGGCCGAGGCCAGGGCCGTGGCGTCGATCTCGACCAGGCCGGCGGCGGGCACGGATGGCGGCAGGGGGCGACGGGCGACGGTATCGACTGTTCCATCGGGCCGGACGACAGACCCCCGGACGCTGCTGGTACCGACATCGACAACCAGGATGCTGATGATGATCCTCCCTCGACGGACCCGAGCGTAGCGGTGGGGGAGGGTGGGTCCTTACCCTCCCGATGGCCACGGCGGCGGGCCGAAGGGCGAGGTCAGGCCCAGCTTGCCCGGGTTGAGGATCCCGTCGGGGTCGAGGGCCGCCTTGAGGCGGGCCAACACCGCGAAGCCCGTGCCCAGGGCGGCCGGCAGGTGCCGCCCCCGGTTGAGGCCGACGCCGTGATGATGGGAGAGCGATCCGCCGCAGGCCAGGGTGACGGCGAGCACCGCGTCCCACGCCTGGCGGTAGTACTCGTCTGCCCGTCCCGGCGACCACGCCGGGGCGTCGGCCCCCTTGGCCACCCCGGCGAAGGTGAAGTACAGGCAGGCCCCGTCGGTGTAGGCATGGGACTGGTGGGCGGAGGCGGCAATGGTGGCCGGCAGGGCCCCTAGGGCGGCCACGGCCTCGTCGTAGAGCTCGGCCAGCACCCGCCAAGGGGCGGCGATCTCGATCGTGTCGGCAACGACACCTCCGTGGGCCAGGGCCTCCAGGGAGGTCACCTCGTTGCGGTGAGCCAACCAGCGCTCTACCAGCGCCGGGTCGGCCACCTGTGCCGAGGTGCCCTCTCCCGAGGCGGCCTGTCCCGAGGCGGCCTGTCCCGAGATGCACTCGTCGGCGACCACGGCCATGGTGGCATCGACGAGCACGGGATCGCCCTCGTCGAGGGCCAGCAGCACGCAACGGTCGTCGACGTCGAAGCTGCGCCGTGACTCAGGACCGTCGTAGAGGCGCAGCACTGCGGGTGTCGCCCCCCGGCGCAGGATGTGCCGGCAGGCCTCCAGGCCGGCGGCGAAGGTGTGGAAGCTGTAAGCGGCCCGGCGTTCGGCCTCGGGCATGGGGTGGACCCGCAGGCGGGCCTGGGTGATGACGCCGAGGGTGCCTTCCGAGCCGACGAACACCTGGTTCAGGTCGGGCCCGCTGGCCGAGCGAGGGCCGGCCCCACCGGTCCGGATGACCCGACCGTCGGTCAGGGCCACCTCCAAGCCGACGATCATGTCCTCGATCTTGCCGTAGCGCGTCGAGTACTGCCCGGCCGAGCGGCACGCCAGCCAGCCCCCGACGGTCGACATGGCGATGGACTGGGGCCAGTGACCCAGGGTCAGCCCGTGCTGGCGCAGCTGAGCCTCGAGGTGGTCGCCGAAGGTACCGGCGGCGACGTCGACCACCAGGCTGACGTCGTCTACGGCGATGATCCCGTTCAGCCCGCACAGATCGAGGGCCACCCCCCCGAAGACCGGCACCGCCCCACCGCAGACCCCGCTGCGTCCCGCCGCCGGGGTGACGGGAACCTGCGCCTCCCGACACACGTTGATCACTGCGGCCACCTCGGCGGCGCTGCCCGGCCGGGCGACCACGGCAGGGAGGGCCGGCACCTCGCCGTTCACGGCCCACGACACGGCCAGAGGCCACCAGTCCCGGCCGGCTTCCACCCGGATCTCGTCCTCGGTGTGCACGGAGGTGCACACCTGGCGCAGGCGGTCGACCAGGGCGTGGTCGATGGCCACGTCGCCGCCCAGATGGGAGGTCACCGAGGACGCCGCCCGTCCGAGGTCGGCGACTGGGACAGGTTGGCCGGGGCCCAGCGGAGGCGGAGGGGTCAGGGCGGTCATGGGGTCATCTTGGTCGGCGCCGTCGCCGCCGGGCGCCTCGATACGGACGACGCCGGCGAGGAGCCGGCCAGTGTGGCGCGCTCCGCGTCCACGGCGCCCAGCAGTGCTTCAACCTCCGCGACCCGGCGCTCAGGTGACCAGCCGAGCTCAGAGCCGATTAGACAGGCCACGTCGGGCGCGGCTGTTGCGGTGGCCTCCCGGTCGAGGAGCAGGGCCCGGGTCCTGCGGGCCAGGACATCGAGGAGGCTGAGGGCCATCTCGTAGCGAACGGCGAAGACGGCCTCGGCGCGCAGGTAGGGCAGACCCGGCACCAGGCTCTGCCCGAGCGGGGGATCGGCATGGACCAAGGCAGCGATGGTGCGGGCCTCTCCCCCGTAGCGTCGGCCCAGGTGGCCGAGCGTCGACGCCGACAGGCCCAACTCGCGGGCTGCCCCCGGTCGGCACAGGTCTGCCCAGCCGTCAGCCCCCCAGATCGGCAGCCGACGGGTCGGTGAATACCCGAGGAGTCGCCGGCCCAGGCGCGCTACCACGGCGTCGACGGTGTCGGCGGCCATCAGCCGGTAGGTGGTGAGCTTGCCGCCGGTCACGGTGACGAGACCCTCGGGGGAGACCGAGACCCGGTGGCGGCGGGAGAGGTCGGCGGTGCGGGGCTTCTCCTCGTCGGCCACCAAGGGGCGCAGGCCGGCCCACGACCCGGTCACGTCGGCCGGCGTCAGGTTTGCCGTCGTCCACCTGTTGACCGCATCGAGGAGATACTCGACGTCGGCCGGGGTGGCCCGGGCGTCGTCGAGAGGACCGTCATGAGCGGTGTCAGTGGTGCCGATGTAGGTGAACCGGCCGGTCTGCGCAGCTCCCGCTTGGCCGGCCGCATCCCAGGGAACGATGAACACCGAACGGTGATCACCGGGGACGCTCACTACGGCGGCGGTGTCGCAGGGCAACCGGTCCGCTCGGACGGTGACGTGGACCCCTTTGGCGGGGCGCAGGGAGTTCTCGGGGACCGATCCGCCGGGGAGGCCGGCGGTCTGCGTCGACCACACACCGGTGGCGTTGACCACGACATCGGCCCGCACCTCGGTGCCGTCCGCCAACCGGACGCCGCTGACCCGGCTACCGGTGCCGTCGCGGAGCAGGTCGGTGACTGGCGCCCGTGTGGCCACCGTCGCCCCGTAGGCCAGCACCGCGGTGCGGGCCAGGGCCACGGTGAGGCGGGCGTCGTCGGTTTGGGCGTCCCAGTACACGAAGCTGGCCACCAGTCGGTCTGTGCGCAGCTGGGGGATGTGGGCCAGGGCGTCGGCGGCATCGATGCGGCGGTGTCGGTGCCCGATGCGCAGGCCCCCGGTCAGGTCGTAGAGCCACAGAGCGGTGCTGTAGGCCTTGGCCACACCGGCGGCCACGGTCCCGTCCTTGCCGAACAGGGGGATCAGGAAGGGGAGGGGGTGGACCAGATGGGGGGCATTGCGGATCAGGCGTTGGCGTTCGGCCAGGGCCTCGTAGACCAGGCGGTAGTCGTGGGAGGACAGGTACCGCAGCCCGCCGTGGACCAGCTTCGATGAGGCCGAAGAGGTGCCGACGCCGAGGTCGCCGGCTTCGACCAGTGCCGTGCGCAGGCCCCGAGCGGCGGCGTCGACGGCAACGCCGGCGCCAGTGATGCCGCCGCCGATGATCACCACGTCGAAGGTCTGTTCCGCCAGGCGGCGCAGTGCCACATCGCGATCGAACGAGGTCGCTGCGCCCACCGCTCAACCGTACCGGGGGACACGCGGCCGTCCAACGGCGGCACCGGACACCGATTAGACATCAGGTCTGCTTATGGGCGCATCAACAATTGGTCAGGGGCGAAGCCTTGTCCCACGTTCCACACTGGTCGGGCACCGAGGAGTTCGCCCATGTCCATGCCCACCCCGGACCGGTCCACCACCAGCCCTCCCCTTCCTCCGACTGATGCGTCGAGCAGTGACGCCCCGGCGTCGATGCCCACGTCATGTCTCGCTTCCCTGCTCCCTGGACTGCTTCTGGTGGTCATCATCACGGCGGCCGCCACCGTCGCAGGTGGAAGGTCGCCGGTGGTGGGCGCTCCGGTGTTCGCCATCATCGCCGGGGCCGTGATCGCCGCCCTTCGCCCTCGGGGTGGCCGGCTGGGCCCGGGCATCACCTTCTGCGCCGGGAATGTCCTCAAGGGGTCCATCGTCGTCCTGGGGCTCAATCTGTCCCTGCATCAGGTCGTCACCACCGGAATGGCATCGCTTCCTGTGCTTGTGGGCACCCTGGTCATCGCCCTGGGCGCAGCCTGGCTGATCGGGCGCTTTCTGCGCCTGGGCTCGGATGTCAACACCCTCATCGGGGTGGGCACGGCAATCTGTGGGGCGTCGGCCATCGCCGCCACGGACGCGGTGATCGGCGCCGAAGAGACCGACGTGTCCTATGCCATCGCCACCATCTTCACGTTCAACATCGCCGCCGTGGTCGCATATCCGCTGCTCGGCCACGTCATGGGCCTCAGCCAGCATGCCTTCGGCCTGTGGGCGGGGACGGCCATCAACGACACGTCGTCGGTCGTCGCTGCGTCGACCACCTACGGGGGGGCGGCCGGCGCCTACGGCGTGATCGTCAAGCTGACCCGGACGCTGGCCATCATCCCCATCTGCGTGGCCCTGGCCGCATGGCGCTGCCACCGGGCGGCAAGGCCAACCGGTGGCGCCGTCCGCCAGGCGACCACCGACGTCGACCCAGCGCCCACCGCCCAGCTCTCGACGTTCGTGGTTCTCAGGGCGCGTGTCCGTCGGATCGTGCCAATGTTCATCATTGCCTTCGTCGCCGCCGTCATCGTCAACACCGTGGGAGCCGTGCCGGCGGGCTGGCACCACGGCCTCGGCGATGTGGCATCGTGGATGATCACCGCAGCCCTGGCCGGCGTCGGCCTGTCGACCCGGATCCGTGACATCAGGGCGGCCGGCGGCCGCCCGCTTCTCCTGGGCGGCATCCTGTGGGTGACGGTCGGGGTCACCAGTTTGGCCCTCCAAGCGGCCTCGGGTTCTCTGTGAGCGCCCCCGCTACCTACGACCCGGCCAACCCGGCCTACGACGACGACAACGACCTCCGAGCGGAGATGACCCGGGTCTATGGCCTGTGCCACGGGTGCCGGTTGTGCCTGTCGCTCTGCCCCTCGTTCCCCACCCTGTTCGACTTCATCGACGATCGTCACGGCGTCGTTGACGCCCTGACCAGAGCCGAGCAGGACCAGGTGGTCGACGAGTGCTACCAGTGCAAGCTGTGCTACGTGAGATGCCCCTACGTTCCTCCCCATGACTGGGAGCTCGACTTCCCACGTCTCATGTTGCGCGCCAAGGCCGTGCACAACGTCCAGGGCATTGGTCTCAGGGAGAAGTTGACCACCCAGGCGCTGGGCCGCACGGGTCTGGCCGGCCGGGTCGGCACGGCGACCGCGCCGGTGACCAATGCCCTGTTGGCCACGCCCGGCTCGTTGGTCCGGCGGGTCTTGGACACCGCTGTCGGCGTGTCATCGCAGCGCGTCCTGCCGCCGTACGCCAAGACCCGGTTCTCGACCTGGTTCAAGCGTCGGGCGCAGGTCGGCCCCGCCGCCCTGGGC
>JALZAH010000278.1 GCA_030948425.1 Actinomycetota bacterium | reverse complement strand
GGGTCGCCGTTGCCCTTGCCGAGGTCACCGAAGACCTGGTCGTAGGTCCGGTTCTCCTTGACGACGTAGATGACGTGCTTGATGGAGTCGAGGGCCCGCGGCTTGGGTCGGCTGCGGGCCGTCACCTGGTTGTTCCTGCGGACGCGTGCCGTCGAGGCCCTCAGCTGGCCCCGGTTGCGAGCGATGTCGACCACCTGGATCGAGCCCTTGATCATCGAGCCCGAGTACTGGGGGTCGATGCTGTCGCGGCCGGGGTCGTCGCGCTGGGGGTCCTTCGGTGGGCAGTCCGTCCGTGGCGTGCGTGGACCGCAGGGGTTGGGGCCGGCGCCGGAGTCGTTGGTGTTGGTCACCACCAGCTGGCGGCCGTCCGGCGTCACCTCGACGTCAGCCGGGTACCAGCCGGTGGGCACGAAGCCCTGTGTCCGGCGGCGGTCGAGGTCGACCACGGCCACGGCGTTCTCGCCGGCCTCGGCCACGTACAGCGTCTTGCCGTCCGGGCTCACCGCCAGCCCATCGGGGTTCGCCCCCTTGGGACCGCCCGGCACCAGGGCGACGTCGATGGTGTCCACCAGACGGTTGGACCGGCTGTCGATCACCGAGACCGTGTCGCTGTTCGAGTTGGTCGTGTAGACCTCGTCGCGGCGAGGGTTGGCGGCCACCCCGCTCGGGTGGTCGGCCTGCAGCGGGCTGGCCGGCGGTGAGAGCTCGAGGTCGGCCACCTTCGCCTCGGTCGCGGTGTCGATTACCGACACCGACCGTCCCATCCAGTTGGTCACATAGGCGAAGGCGCCCGTGCGATCGAAGGTCACGCCGATGGGCTGGAGGGGGGACCCCAGGTCGATCACCTTGCGCACGGCGTCGGTGGCCGGATCGATCACGGTCACCTGGTGGCCCGGCGGGTTGCCGGTGGTGTTCGAAGCCGGTCCCGACAGGTTGTTGACGACGTACAGCCGGTCCCCGGTCGGCGTCCGCCCGTAGGCCATGCCTGCTGGGAAGAACGGAGCCGGCACCTGCCCGGTCTCGGTGATGCCGCTGGCGTCGACGTTGTAGACGTGCACCACGTTCTGCCCGCCTCCCGACGCCCACGCTTTCCGGCCGTCCGGGGACCACGCCACGCCGTAGAAGACGGCCTCGCCGGGCGCCTTGGTGGCGTCGTAGGGAACGAAGGACTCACGTCGGCGAGCCCCGAGGTCGAAGAGGTCGGTCGAGTCGATGCGGGCTGCGCCGCTGCTCACCGACAGCAGGCGCCTGCCGTCGGGCGACAGCGCCGACCCCAGGGGGCCCTGAAAACCGCGTTCGTTCCTGTCGACCGAGATCTGCGACCCCGCAGGATCGACCCGCCACCCGGCCGGAGTGACCGTGCCGAACCTTTCGCTCTCGGCCACCCGGGGTACGAGCACGACGGTTGAGACAGCCGCTACAAGGGTCACCGAACAGGCAGTGACTGTGCTCCGGCGCATGGGAGACCTCCGCTGAGATGTTGGTTCAGGCCGCACACCGACCCGGTGGCATCGTGGTCCGCGCCGGTGAACGGCTGGTGACGTCGAGCCTTGCCGGGACTGGCCATCTGGTGAACGTCCGTCAAGACCCAGACGGAGTCATGTTCACGGGAGGAAGGCCAGCGATGCGAGGTTCATCATCGGTTCAAGCCGCCGTCGCCCGGTCGTCGCCCGCGGTTCAGGTCGCCCGTCCATGCTCCTCGTCGGACCAAACCCGAGGAGGAACCCAGTGCTCTCTGGCCACCGTCGACGCACACCCACCACCATTGCCGTCGCCGCAGGGCTCGCCGGCCTGCTCGCCGCGCTCCCTGCGTCGGCCAGACCCCAACCCCCGCCCGGGCTGACCACGCCGATCGAGCACGTGGTGGTGCTCTTCCAGGAGAACGTCTCGTTCGACCACTACTTCGGCACCTACCCCAACGCCCCTGGCTTCGCTGCACGTGCGGACACCCCAACCGTCAACGGCCTGAACGGCGCCTTGCTTCAGAACAACCCGAACAGCGCTCAACCGATGCCGCTGGCCCGGACCGAGGCCCTCACCTGCGACCAGGACCACGGCTACAAGAACGAGCAGCTGGCCTTCGACAAGGGGCTGATGGACAAGTTCGTGGAGTTCACCGACAAGGAGAGCTGCACTGCGCCCCGCACGGCCAAGCCCGGCCTGGTCATGGACTACTACGACGGCACCACGGTGACCGCCCTGTGGAACTACGCCCAGCGCTACGCCATGAGCGACAACTCCTACAACACGACGTTCGGTCCTTCGACGCCGGGCGCCCTCAACCTGGTGTCGGGGCAGACCCACGGCGTGACCGCAGCCAACGGGCCCAGCTCCGCCGTGGAGAACGGCACGGTCATCGGCGACCCCCAGCCGCTGGGCGACAAGTGCAGCACCCGAGACGCCGTGCAGCTCAGCGGGCGAAACGTCGGCGACCAGCTCAACGAGAAGGGGATCAGCTGGGGCTGGTTCCAGGGCGGGTTCGCCGACTGCAACGCCGCCCACACGGTGGGCCAGGCCACCCAGGGCCAGCAGACGGGAGAGACGACCAAGGACTACATCCCCCACCACGAGCCCTTCCAGTACTACGCCTCGACCGCCAACCCCGCCCACCTCCGGCCCAGCTCGCCGGCGATGATCGGCCGCAGCGACCAGGCCAACCACCAGTACGACCTCTCCGACTTCTGGACGGCGGCCGACAACCGCAACATGCCGGCCGTCAGCTTCCTGAAGGCGCCCGCCTACCAGGACGGGCACGCCGGGTACTCGGACCCACTTGACGAGCAGACCTTCCTGGTCAACACCATCAACCACCTCCAGCAGCTCAAGGAGTGGAGGAACACCGCAGTGGTCATCGCCTATGACGACTCCGACGGCTGGTACGACCACCAGATGAGCCCGATCGTCAACCAGTCCCAGGCCCCGTCGGACGCCCTCACCGCCCCCGGCGCCTGCGGCACCGCCGACAAGGCGCTTTCCGGGTACCAGGACCGCTGCGGCTACGGGCCCCGGCTGCCCCTTCTCGTCGTGTCCCCGTTCGCACGCCCCAACTTCGTCGATCACGGCATCACCGACCAGTCCTCGATCCTCCGCTTCGTCCAGGACAACTGGAAGCTGGGACGGATCGGCGGCGGCTCGTTCGACCAGCTCGCCGGCAGCCTGGCCCCGATGTTCGACTTCGGCCGCGCCGGCGCTCGGGAGCGCCTCGTCCTCGACCCCGCCAGCGGTCAGCCGGCTGGCCGGGTTCCGGGGCGCCGCTGACGCAGGTGCAAGCCCCGCTCCCGTCCAGTCACCTCGGGAGGTGGAGCGGGGCATCCCCTGGCACCGCGCAACGAGAGATGCTCCGCTCCGCCAGGGCGCTCCACCCGCTCCCCGCCAGACTGGAGCGCGACCGAGGGAACTTGTTCGGCTCACGTTCACCGTACGTTCACCTTCGGTCCGCCTGGAGTCCACGGGACCTCTTTAGGTTCCTCTCGTCGTCCTGGGGCCGGATAGCACCGCCCCAGGAACCCTCAGCGCCCACGGAGGCCAACCCGCCCATGTCACGCCCCCGCCCCAACTCGCTGATCGGCCTCGGTC
>JALZAH010000546.1 GCA_030948425.1 Actinomycetota bacterium | reverse complement strand
CCCGAGCGACCCGGCCCGTTGCGAAGCCTGGCCGGCCTGGATGCGGCCGGCCACGTCGGTGAGGCGCCGGACTCCGGCGGTGATGCGCTCACCGACGACGACCGCCAGGACCAGGGCCACAAGGGTGCTCCCCAGAGCGATGAGAAACAGCGTCCGGAACAGGTTCCGGGTGGCGGAGATCAACGTCGTGGTGGACGAGGATGCCACCACCGACAAGCCGTCACCATTCATGACGTCGGAGACGATCGGTTGCACGCTGACGAAGCGTCCACCCACCGTCGTCGTATCCGACATCCCTGACCGGTGAGCCTGGGCAGCGACCCGGCGCAGAGTCGCCTGGCTGGGTTGCCGACCGCTTGAAGCCAGCACCTGACCGTTGCCGACAAGCGCCAGTGAGACGTTCGGCTCGGCCTGACGACGCTGCACCAGATAGGACGCATCGAGAGGCGTGAGGCTGATCACCGTGCCCAGCGGTCGAGATCCGTCCGAGGCGCATTCGGGGAACGTGCCGACCGCCCACACGGCCTGGGTCTTGACCATGATCCCCCCCGATTCACGACCCGAGCACGACGAGAACGCCAAGCTGGGCGTGCTGATCACGGCGTGGGCCCTGGCCGCCAGGCCTTCCGAAGACACCGCCAGATTGCCACCGGGTAGGACATAGGCAAAACCCCCAACCGGATAGAGCTGGCTGAGCTGGTTCAGCCGGTCGACAACGGCGGCTTGGTCGGTGGCGTCCCTGCTCCCCACGTCCGTCCCCAGGGACACCAACGGGTTCGGGTTGGAGGATCGAAAGTAGCCCTGCAGGTCGCCGGCCACGAACCGAGCGTCTTTGGCCGCCGCATTCGCCGCCTGTGAGGCCTCGATGCCCTCGGCCCGGGCCTGCAGAGCCAGGCGGTTGAGGTCCTGACGGGTGACCGAGGAGGAGATGACCTCCGACATCGCCACGGAGATCACGACCAGGACGAGGAGGAGGGTGCCGGCGGAGGCGACGGCGACGCGGGTGGCGATGGATCGACGGCCGGCGACCACGAGGGGGAAGCCGACACTGGCGGACCCGACGGCGAGGAGGATGTCGCCGGCCACCACCGACCCGTCGACGAGCTCGACGATGGCGGCGACGGTGACGAGGCCCAGTCCGGCGAGGAGGAACAGCCGGGGTCGGATGCCGACCCGCCACTGGAACGATCCGCTCAGCAGGAGGGCGACGGCCACCAGACGAGAGGCGGCCAGACCCGGTCCCGGTTGGGCAGCGAGGATGAGCGAACCGTGCAGGAAGGCACCCACGCCGAGGACTACGAAGCCGACGCCCAGCAGCCCTCGCGACGCTGGGGTCCGTTCGATCATCGAGGATTGACGGGCCGCCAGAACCAGCCCGGAGGCGGCCACCAGCATGGTGATCAGCTCGGCTGCGAACGAGACCTGAGCGGTGATGGACGTCATGGCCGGCCGATCAGCCAGTCGCCGAGGCGCGAGGAGGGGAGGGCGCAGGGAGCTCCCCGCCGAGACCAGCCAGCACGTTGAGAGCCTGCCCGAGCGTCTGAACGGCGTAGACCTTGAGCTTGCCGCCGGCCTCGCTCTGGGCCGTCTTCAGCTCCTGGGGGGGCACCAGGAAGACCTGGGCCCCGGCCTTGCGGACGGCGACGGTCTTTTGGGCCACGCCGCCCACATCGCCGACGGTGCCGTCGGGGGCGATGGTGCCGGTGGCCGCCACCATGTGGGACCCGGTGAGGCGGCCGTTCGACAGCAGGTCGACGGTGCCGAGGGCCAGGGCCAGTCCTGCGGACGGTCCTCCGATGTCACCCACCTGAATGGAGACGTCGAAGGGGAGGCTGTAGGAGGAACGGGTCTGGAGCTCGACGCCGAGGAACCCCTTGTCGGGCTGGGCCGGGGCGCCCGGCTCGGCAGGCGCCGAGGTGAGCTGTACGGGGACCGTGCGCTGCGTGGGCCCCCCTTTCGTGCCCGGGGAGGCGATGCCGAGGCTGATGGTGCGACCGGGCCTTTCCCCCGCCAACCTGGCGGAGACCTCCTGGGTGGTGCTGACCGCTTGACCATCGACCGAGTTGATGACGTCGTTGCAGGCCAACCCCGCGGCGGCCGCCGGGTAACCGGGCATGACCAGGTCGATCTGGGCCCCGAAGTCCTGCTCCCGGACGTCGTAGTGGAGTCGGCGCAGGGCGGCAACCGGAGCGTCCGTGGTGGCCTGCACCATTTCCTGGGTGTTCTGGCAGGGGAGCTGGCCGACGGGGGTGCTGCCCAGGATCGAGCTGGCGGGGAACAGCTGGCTGCCGTCGTGGACCGTCTTGAGCAGATGCAGCCGGTCAAGGACATAGTCCAACGTCGTCGCCGGTCCCTCGAGCACATCGACCATGAACAGCCCCCCGCTGATGCCGTGATCCCGACCGGAGGGCACGATAAGGCGGGCGCAGGCCTGTCCGTTGGCCAGCGTCAGGTCCGTGCTCCCCGAGGTCCGGGTTCGACAGTGGGCGCTGGCGGTGAGCATGGGGGCAGAACCGGGGCTGAGCAGGTAGTAGTGGCGGGCGTGGTTGTGGGCGACAACCACGCCGGTGATGATCAGGGCCAGGACGACGGCCGAGGAGATCGCAGAGACCACCCGGCGACGGCGACGTCGGGGGGGGCGGATGCCGGCGAGCCAGGTGTCGGTGTCCATCTGGGCGGCGACGTGGGCCAGGGAACCGTCGAGAGCGGCCCGGTGGGCCGCAGGGTCAGGATCAGCGCAGGCATCCTCGAGGATGGTGACGGCCAGGTCCCGGGATCGGACCCGGATGGCCAGGTCGGCGACCAGCCCACTGGTCGGATACCCGGCGATGGCCACGCTGCGGGCGCCATCCCCGAGGATGGCGTCGAGGTGGATTTCGTCCACGTCGTCGCCGGCAGGCAGGGCCACGGTGAGGTCATCCTGGGCCCGACCGACGCCCGGATGGGCAACGACCCCGCCGAGCTCGCCTGAGCCCAAGCCCAGGTGGACGACCCTGGTGTGGGCTCGACGAGCAACTCCGGCGGCCGTGGCGGCGCGCTCCACGGCCGCCGCC
>JALZAH010000239.1 GCA_030948425.1 Actinomycetota bacterium | reverse complement strand
GGCCGCGGTCGCTCCTGATCGGGGGCCCACAACCGGCGGAAGCGCGGTGAGGATCACGGGCTCCGGGTTCGACGGCACCACGGGGGTCAGCTTCGGGGGGATCCCAGCACCCAGCTTCGACGTTAGATCCGGGATGGGAGGCAGGGTCCTCGAGGTGATCGCCCCGGCCCACGGGACCGGGGTGGCGCCCATCTCGGTCACCACGCCTGCGGGTGCGTCGGGCCCGGCGCGCACGTTCACCTTCCAACACCCCAGCGGTCACTGGAGCGCGGTGGCTGCCCAGCGGCGGTTCTCCCACACCGCCACCTTGCTGAACGACGGCAGAGTCCTGGTTGCCGGGGGCTGCGTGCAGCCGGAACCGACCGGACAGTGCCGGCGGGCTACCGCCACCGCCGAGCTGTACGACCCGGCCAACCGGTCGTGGTCGCCGACGGCGGACATGGGGACGGCCCGGATCGGTCACCTCGCCACCCTGCTGCCCGACGGCAAGGTGTTGGTGTCGGGGGGGTGCTCCACGCTCTCGTGCCGGCCCGAGTGCCCAACGGTGGACTGCCCGCCGCTGAGCCCCTCGGAGCTGTCGGCCGAGTTCTACGACCCGACCTCGGGGCGTTGGAGCCCGACAGCCGACATGGCGTTCATCCAGGAGCACGCCACTGCCACGCTGCTTCCCGCTGGACCGGCGGCTGCCTGCGGGTCGAGCTGCTCGAAGGTCCTGGTGGTGGGCTCGGGGGCCACGCTGGACGGAACGCCCGCTGCGAGCGACGCCCAGCTGTACGACCCGCGTGCGGGCTCCTGGACAGCGACGGCGCCGACGGTGCACACCCGGGACTACCCGGCCGCCGTCGTGCTTCGCACCGGCAAGGTGCTGGTGACGAGCACGGCCTCTGACCAGCCGATGGCCGCCATTCCGGCCGAACTGTACGACCCGGCCACCGCTACGTGGGCGCCCACCGGCAACTCCGAGCTTACCCCCAACATCGGGGAGACAGCGACGCTGCTCCCCGACGGGAGAGTGCTGGCCGTCGCCGGCGAGACCAACATCGACAGTACCCAGGCGAGGCCGGACGTGGAGCTGTACGACCCGACGGCCCTGCCCGACCCCACCAATCCGGCCGTCAGGGGAGGGGCCTGGAAGACCACCGGAGGGCCCAGCGACCGGCGGACCGGCAACACCGCCACCCGCTTGAAGGACGGAACCGTGCTCGTCGTCGGTGGCAACCGTCCACCGATAGCAACCGCAGAGCTGTACGACGGGAAGAAGGCGGCCTGGTCGTCGGCCGGGTCGATGGGTGGCGCACGGGGCGTCGACCCGCTCGGCAGCGCCGGGAGGCCGACCTTCACGGCCACCCTCCTCAAAGACGGGACCGTGCTGGTCGTCGGGGCCAGCTACACGGTCAGTCGCCTGCGCACCACCTTCAACTCGCACGCCCCCTCCGGCTTCCAGGTGGGGGACCCCGACCAGTACGGACCGTCGGCTGAGCTGTACACGCCATCGAGCAGACGCTCGGGCGGAGGCCTCCTCGGGGTCGCCCTGGTCGTGGGCGCGGCCGCCGGGCTGGCCGCCCTCGCCGCCGCACTGCTGCTTCGCCGCCGCACCGGACGGCGCCGCCGACGAGCGGTACCGGTACCGGGATGAGCGGTAAGGACCGACGATTGCTGGGATGGGGGCGAGGGTTCCGCCGCACGGGAGCGGGACTGCTCGTCGTGGTGGCGCTCAGCTCGGTGCAGCAGGGGACCCCGGCCTCGGCCGCCGCCGGCGACATCACCACCGTGGCCGGCATCGGTCCGGCATTTCACCCGTTCAGCGGCGACGGAGGCCCAGCCACGGTCGCGCCGCTCAACACCTTTGACGTGGCCGCTGACCGGTCTGGCAACCTGTACGTCGCAGACCTGTACAACAACCGGGTGCGCAAGATCGATGCCGCCGGCATGCTCTCCACCTACGCCGGCAACGGCAGTCAAGGCTTCAGCGGCGACGGCGGGCCGGCCACCGCTGCCGGCCTCGACGGCGGGCCGCTCTCGCCGTTCCAGTACGACGGCCCTATAGGCCTGGGCGTCGATACCGCCGGAGACCTGTTCATCGCCTCGTACTTCAGGGTCCGTCGGGTCGACGCTCGCACCCACGTCATTACCACCGTCGCCGGAGATGGCACCCCCGGGTCCGGTGGCGACAACGGCCCGGGCCCGTCGGCCGAGATCGACGGGGCGCCCGGTCTGGCGGTGGACGGCGCCGGCAACGTGTACTTGCCCGACGCAGCGAAGAGCCGGGTGCGAAGGGTCGATGCCATCACCCACATCATCACCACGGTGGCCGGAAGCGGAGCCGCCGGCTTCAGCGGCGACGGTGGCCCGGCGAAACTGGCGGCGGTCACCCCGGCGCGGCTGGCAGTGGACAATGCCGGGAACCTGTTCATCAGCGGGGCGGGGCGGGTCCGGAAGGTCAGTGCCGCCACCGGGATCATCACCACGGTGGCCGGCGACGGCATCCGCGGCTCAACGGGCGACGGTGGGATGGCGACTGCGGCGGCAATCGGGCTGAACAACGCCTACGCCGACATCGCCACCGACGTCATGGGCAACCTCTTTATCGTCGACCAGTACTCGATGTGCGTGCGCAAGGTCGATGCTGTCAGCGGCATCATCACCACCGTGGCCAGCGTCTCCGGGCCATACAACCACAGCGGGTACAGCGGCGATGGCGGGCCAGCCACGTCAGCCGGGTTGGACGACCCGTTGGGGCTGGCCCTCAACCCGGCCGGCGACCTGTTCATCGCCGACTCCGGTCGGATCCGCAAGGTGGAGGCTGCTGCCCTCCCGCCGACGGTGACGGCGGTCACGCCGGCTTCCGGGCCGGGGACCGGTGGCACCATGGTGACGATCACGGGAACCGGGTTCGCGACGGCGCCGGGGGTGACGAAGGTGCGCTTCCGCGATTTGCTGGCCACGAGCGTGAGCTGTTCCAGCCCCACTAGCTGCACAGCCATCTCGCCTGCGGGCACCGGTTCAGCGCACGTCACCGTCACCGTCGCGGGACAATCCAGTCCGATGGTCATGGGCGACAG
>JALZAH010000196.1 GCA_030948425.1 Actinomycetota bacterium | reverse complement strand
AATCCCAGCTGGCAACCTCCCACGAGGACAGTCGACACGCCCACTGAGGCCTCTCATACCCGCGGCGGCCTGATGGCGACCCGGGGGTTTTTTGGACGACAGCGCGCGCCAGCCGGCATGGCTGAGCGTCTGCCCCCGGGCCAGTACTTCGAAGAGGGATTTCCGGTTCTGACCGCGGGTCCGACACCCCAGGTGTCCACCAGCGAGTGGAGCTTCGCGGTGGAGGGTCTTGTCGCCGAGCCGCGATCATGGAGTTGGGAGCAGGCGCACGCGCTGACCCCCTCTGACTTCGAGGGCGACATCCACTGCGTGACACGTTGGTCAAAGCTCGGCACTCACTTTGCCGGGGTGTCGGTGGACACGCTGCTGGATGCGGTCGGCGTCAAGGACGCCGCCACCCACGTTCTGGCCTTCTGCTACGGCGGTTACACGACCAACCTGCCGCTGGCCGACGTCCGCGGGGGTAAGGCGTGGGTGGCGTGGGAACACGAAGGACACCCACTTTCGGCCGAGCACGGTGGACCGGCGCGACTGCTAGTCCCGCACCTGTACTTCTGGAAGTCGGCTAAATGGATCCAGGGGTTGCGACTGCTCGACCACGACGAGTCAGGGTTCTGGGAGAACTACGGCTACCACGGTTACGGCGACCCGTGGAAAGAACAGCGCTTCCAGGGCGACTGATCGATCGTGGGTCTCTCCACCCCGCCCGCGCAGCCCCGACCCGTCTCCCCGATCGCGCCTGTCGCTTGGCAGACCGGAGTCGTGACGTCCATCCGAATCGAGACCCCGCGGGCGAAATCCTTCCGCCTGCGACTACCCGACTGGCGCCCCCACCTCCCCGGCCAGTACTACACGCTCCGTCTCACCGCCCCCGACGGCTATCAGGCCATCCGCTCCTACTCGATCGCCTCGAGCCCCTTGGACGAGAGCGAGGTCGAATTGACGGTGGACTGCCTGACCGACGGCGAGGTCTCCCCGTTCCTGCACGATGTCGTGGAGATCGGTGACGAGTTGGAGGTTCGGGGACCGCTGACCGAGTACTTCACCTGGACCGGCACGTCCCCGCTCAGGCTCATCGGCGGTGGGTCGGGAATCGTGCCGCTGATGTCGATGCTTCGTCACCGCCGGCGAGCGCTGCCCTACGTCGACGCTCGCCTGCTCTACTCGGTTCGCTCCCCCGCCGATGTCTTCTACCGCGACGAGCTCGGCGAAGAGACCACATTGTCCTTTACCCGTCGCACACCGGAGGGCTGGACCGGAGCGACCGGGCGGATCAACGCTGACATGGTCGGCCGGCTGGCCTCACCGGACGGTATGGCCTTCATCTGCGGCCCTAATGGCTTCGTCGAGACAGCCGCGCAACTCCTGATGGAGGCCGGCTACGACGCTGAGCGCATACGTACCGAGCGGTTCGGACCCAGCCAAGGCGCTGAACGCCGTTAGCGCAGCCTTGCGTAACCAGGTATCGCCGACGCTCTGAATCAGGCACAACGAACTGCGGCGGAGCGGCCTAGGGGGTGTTGTCAGGCATGCGGCCGGGGGCCGCGCGTGACCGGTCTGCTCAAAGCGTCGGGCGCGATCTCCAGATTCTCCAGCGCACGTTCACGGGTGGACCTGCTGTCTCTCCATAGGTCCTCAGCCAGCCTCGAGCGCTGCTAGGAGGCCGGTCAGGTCCTCGGCGCACGGTCCGCAGGCCCGTAGGTGTGCCGCGACGCCTGGATAGCGCCGATGTGCCGTCTCGGGATCGTCGTGAACCAGCTCGGCGTAGACGTGGAGTACCTCCATCGCTGTCTTACGGCCAACGTCGCGGGGGTCAGTGCGGAGGAACTCATGCAATCGGGAGGTGTTCATCTTCTTCGTCAAGCTTGGGGGTCCAGATGACCGTTTGCGACGAGCGCGGCGCGTAACTTACGTCGGGCGTCAAACATGACCTTGTAAATCGCGTTGCGGTTGGTGTTCAGCTCTGCGACGAGCGCATCGAGCGGGACGCCGTTGAGGACGATGGCGACAAACACGCGGCGCTGGCGGGCGCTGAGGTCCTCCTCGACGCTTCGGCGCAGGGCGCTGAGCATCTCTCCCCACTCCGCTCGGTCGGCCGGGTCCAGGCCGAAGCGGTCAGGCAGCCGCTCCCAGTCCTCGCTGTCGAAGACCACGGTCGGGTGGCGGGAGAAGTGGCGCCCGACCTTGTTGGAGACCTCGAAGACGACGAACTTGTAGGCCCAGGTGGTGAACCGGCTCTCGCCCCGGAATCCGTCGAGCTTGGCGTCGATGGCCAGCAGCGCGTCCGAGGCCGCCTGGTGGGCGAGATCGTCGAGCTCTGCGCCAGCGATGCGGGAGGA
>JALZAH010000151.1 GCA_030948425.1 Actinomycetota bacterium | reverse complement strand
GGATGGGCCGCGTTCGTCTGGGGGTACGCGCTCGCCTGGTTCCTCGTCAACGACCGGATCAAGCTGCTCGCCTACCAGATCCTCGACCGGACTGAGCACCGCCACGCCGCCGGATCCACCACCCCTGGCCCGTTCCATGAATCGCCGACCGCTGGCACCGACGGGGCGCCCGGAACCACAACTCCACAACTGCATCCTTCGGAAGGTCTCGCCCCGTAGACATCGAAGGAATCCCGGTCATGGCCGCCTCCACCCACCCGCCTACGAGTCCTCAAACCCCCAAAGCTCCCGAGGGTGTCCCTCGAGGGATCGGGACGCGCCCGCGCCTCCTCCTGGGGCCCGGCGCTGGTCCGGGCGGTCATGGGCAGGTCAGGTCAGATCTCCAACTCGAACTTGTGGTCGAGACGCATGAGTCGAAGCTGTCCGAGCAGGCGGGCTGAGGCGTTCCGTAGCACCATCGACCCGGAGTGTTCGTCTTGGAGGCGCGTGGCGGCGTTGACGAGGACGCTGAGCTCGCCCGTGCCCAGGAGCTGCACATCTCCTACCTCGACGATCAGCACCTGAGTGCCGACGGCCATCCGGCCATCAAGCTCAGCCTGCAGGCGGGCGCCATCGGCAAGTTCGACCGAATCGCGTAGGACGACGACCGCAGATGCCGGACCGGTTGTCCTTGGATCGATCAGCAGCGTCGCTGGCCGACCACCAACCGAACCGGTGTTGACGCTGGACATATCCCTCTACCTCGCTTCCGCTTGGGGATGCGGGGTCACCGGAGTCCGGAGCAACACCGTGGGCTATCAGGACGGGCGCCGGGGGTCCAGGGCAACACCGTTCCGCCAGCGCTACCCGACGGGCGGGGCCACTGGTTGAAGGGTAGCCCAGACGGAGTTGATGCGGTGGACCTCGCCACTCGGCGTCGGTGCCTCCGAGGATGGTCCGGGCGAGCTGATCACCGCAACGATCATGGCGGTGAGTGCCGGCCTGTCCGGGCGGGGCGGCCCGCCAAGAACTCTGCTTCGGTCAGGGTGCCATCGAGGAGCAAGCGGGCCACCTGACCCATCGAACGGTTGTTGTTACGGGCATAGGTCCGGAGGAGACGGAACGCCTGGTCGGGGTCGACCTTCGCCCGCTCAGCCAGCATGCCCTTGGCCTGCTCGAGAATTACTGTCAACGCACCGCTCCGTCAGCAGGTGGGTGAACTCGACCACGTCGAAGCCGGTGACCAAGGTGTCGGCCAACTCAACCAGCGTCTGTGAGAGCAGCCGTTCCCGATTCCCGTCCATCCCGCTCCTCCGACTTCCTCGGCGACCACGGTGCGGCCTCCCGTTCCGAAAGAGTAGGCCAGCTGCTCTGGCAGATCTAGAATCAACCAACGCCCAGGCTCGCGAATTTGGGCAAGCAGCCCGCAGTTGCCTCCGAGGTTCGCCGGGTCTGCGACCAGGGAACCCGAAGGCGGGGACGGAGAGTGTGTAGTCGGCCGCAGCGGCGTTCCGTAGAGGCGCCGGATGCTCCCCTGGCCCCGCGGAGCGCACCATCAGTGGAGCAACTTCGACAACGAGGAGATCTCTCATGCGCAGGAACGGCAACCTGGTTCCCATCGGCGTGTCCGCAGTCATCGGCCTTGTCCTGCTCGGCTTCATCGGCGCGCCCGTGTGGTCCTACCTGCCCTACATCGCCATCTTCGCCCTCTGCCCTCTGGCGATGATCTTCATGATGCGGGGGATGAACCATGCCGGGGAGTCCACCCGCGACGAGTCCGGCGAGAAGGCCCGCGCCCCGGGCGGCCACCGCCACTGAGAACAAGCCCCGGCTCAGCTGCCCTTCCTTCGCCGGGCTGGGGCCCGGCCTTTGGGCTGGCTCGGGGCGGCGCGGACCTGCGCTGGGGCGATGGTCAGGTCCACCGGCTTACCGTCGAGATGAAAGGGCTCACCGTGGTGGGTGATCGTGAGGGGAGGCCCGTCCAGCAGCGTGTACGTGGCCGACCCGGCCCCGACCTCGACGGAGAGGCGGCGCCGACGGTAGGTGAGGCGGAACGCCAGCCGGGTGATCGTCGCCGGTAGGCGTGGCGCGAAGCTGAGGCCGGGTGAGGCGCGCATGCCGCCCAGGCCGGCGACGACCGCCGTCCACGCCCCGGCCAGGGAAGCCATGTGGAGGCCGTCGCCGGCGTTGCGGGCCAGGTCGTGGAGGTCCATGAGGGCGGCTTCGGCCAGGTAGTCATGCGCCAGGTCGAGGTGCCCGACCTCGGCAGCGACCACCGCCTGGGTGCTGGCCGACAGGGACGAGTCGCGCACGGTGATGGCTTCGTAGTAGGCGAAGTTGCGGGCCTTCTCCTCGGGTGTGAAGGCGTCGCTCCGCAGGTGCATGGCCAGCACCAGGTCGGCCTGCTTGACGACCTGTTTGCGGTATAGGTCGAAGTAGGGGAAGTGCAGGAGCAGCGGATACTTCTCCGGCGGGGTGTGCTCGAAGTCCCAGCGGTCGTGGGCGGTGAACCCCTGGCTCTGGGGGTGGACACCGAGGCGTTCGTCGTAGGGCACGGTCATTCTCGCCGCCGCGGTGTGCCATGACGCCGCCTCGGCGGCGGTGACGCCCAGTCCGGCGGCCACGTCGGGGTGGCGGGCGGCGATGTCGGCGGCAGCTTGGAGGTTCTGGGCGGCCATGAGGTTGGTGTACACGTTGTTGTCGGCGACGGCGCTGTACTCGTCTGGGCCGGTCATCCCATCGATGCGGAACGCTCCTGCGGTGTCGTGGTGGCCGAGGCTGGACCACAGGCGGGCGCTCTCGACGAGCAGCTCCAGGGCGACCTCCCGCTCGAAGACGGCGTCCTCGGTGGCGTCGAGGTAGCGCACGACGGCGTCGGCCACATCGGCGTTGATGTGGAAGGCGGCCGTCCCCGCCGGCCAGTACCCCGAGCACTCCTGCCCATCGATCGTCCGCCAGGGAAAGGCGGTGCCCGC
>JALZAH010000131.1 GCA_030948425.1 Actinomycetota bacterium | reverse complement strand
GGCCGGAACCCCGATCGACGGCTTCGATGCGCAGATCGCATCGATCTGTCGTGCCCAACAGGCGTCTCTGGCCACCCGCAACGTCAGGGACTTCCAGAACACCGGGATCGACGTGATCGATCCCTGGCACGACCGCCCGCCGGAGGCCGGACCATGACGTGACATTGCCGTGCCCGGTGACTACAACGGTGACGGCAGGGCCGACGTGGCCGTGTTCCGGCCCACCGAGGGCGTCTGGTATGTCCAAGGCGGCGCCACCACTAGGTGCGGACTCGTTCGCCGATCCGAACACCCCCCGCACCGATCACCGACGACGTCACCATCGCCACTTTCCGCCTGCCCCAGGATGACAAAGGTGCTGGCGTTCATCGAGGCGAAGGTGTCAAGCGCGCATGAAGGACGGGTTTTCCACGGCGCCCTCGTGGCTTGCAACGCGCCCGGGAACGGCGCATCACTTCCACCTCCCGCACTGGTAGGGCGGCGACAATGGGCCGGGTAGCCGTCGGCGAAGAACGGGCGGGGTAGCGGAACGGGACCCCGGCAGTCGCAGGGTCGCCACCGTCTGGCCTGGCGCCGAGCCCTCCCCTGCCTCTATGCGGACGCCAGGGCGCGAACCCATCCTAACGAAGAGAGCCATGTCTCAGCCCCAGTCCACCGACTCACTGACCGGCAAGGTCGCCCTCATCACAGGGGCGTCTTCGGGCCTTGGAGGCGACTGCCCTCGCCATGTCGCAGGCGGGCGCGGCGTTGGCGCTCGGAGCGCGCCGCACGGACCGACGGAGTCGCTGGCAGCCCGCCTGCGCCACGACGGCGCCGGTGTGTTGACACGAACCTCTGGCGCCAAGGTGGTGGCCGTGGGGATCCCCGCCGTGCACGTGCTCGACGAAAACGTCCGCCAGGTGGACGTCGCCGAGCGCTCCGCCTGGCCTAGCTGCGCTCAGGTGACGTGGAGACCGCCGTGGCTTGGTACGCTGACGCAGGGCGAATCTCGGTGTCTTCGGATCGGGACACGGCGTTGGATGACACCGTGGCCGACTGGGCCGCTGATGTGGCCGGCGCCGGCGGGGACGGTGCCAACGTGGCGATGTACGCCTGGCGGCGGGCCAACCTGGCCGAGCTCAACCCCCGGGGCCGCCAAGCCTCGGAAGCCCTGGGCCGCCTGTCGGGCCCGGAACTGGCCGTCGGCCAGGCTGGCTACCGGGCCGGGGACCCGTATCGTCACCCTGGCTCCGGGCGCACGAGGCCAGATCGTGACGTCCGAATGCGCCACGGTGCTGGCCGTTGACGTGGAACGGGCCCAGCTGGCCGCCACCATGGACGACGGGCGCATCCAGGCCTTTGATGCCACCGACCTCGACGCCTCCCACCTTGCCCATGGGCTACGCCGTCACCGTTCACCGCAGCCAAGGCGCCACGGTGGGCCGGGCCCATGTCTTCGAAGACGGCGACGGCCGCGAGCTCGCCTACGTGAAGATGAGCCGGGCCCGGGAAAAGACCACCCTGCACGTGGTGGCCGACTCGACCGAGCAGGCCATCGAGGATCTGAGCCGGTCGTGGAGCCAGTCCCGGCGCATCGGCTGGGCCATCGACCGGGGCACCCCCTGCCCCCGGCGCCCACAACCTCGACGCCGCCAAACCGCCGGCGATCCCACCGGTGCTGGGCGCCACCCTGGCACACGCCCGCCTGGTGGCTGAGCGCGAGGCGGTGGCCGCGGTGGTACCCCCACCGACCCCGGACCCGCCTACTCTGCCCAGGGCCGTGTGCGGCGCCTGGAGACCGAGCTCAAAGAGCTGGACAAGGGCGAGGGCTGGGGGGTGTGGCAGGGAACCGAGGTGGGCCGGGCCGCCGCCGACTGGTCCAACGCCTGCCGGCCCATCCGACAACGGCCACGCTTGCGTTCCCCGGCCCAGCCGGTCGGGCAGCCGCGGTCAGAGGGGGTTATCGGGCGGTCGACTACACCGCACTGCGCCGGTTCCCGGGCGCCCGACCGTCCCTCAGATCCGGTCTTCGGGGTCCGCCTGTCGGACCCGCTGCGCTGCGCTCGATGATTAGGGGGGCATCTCGAGTAGCGGACCACGCCGCGCAAATACCAATCGGTTCAAGGCATCCCTCCTGGCAATGCGCTCGGGAAGGAACGGCATACGTCCTGCTCGCCCTGGGTCGGCATTCGAGCCGAGCTTTATCCGCCCGATCCTGCTCAGCGGAGCGAGACCCCGAGCCGTCGCGATCTGGGGTAGTGCGTACAATCGTCCCGTGTTCGGAACGGGTGCCGTGCTCGCACGCTTCAGCACTTGTGTCGTTTGCCACGCGGATGGGACCACCCTGAGGGCAGTTTTGCCACGGGCATGGGACCACCCCGTTGCCAGTCATGGGACCACCT
>JALZAH010000114.1 GCA_030948425.1 Actinomycetota bacterium | reverse complement strand
GGGTGGACCCCGGGCACCGTACGGTGAGCGGTGGGCGCGGCAGGCTGGAGTAGAGGTCGGTGACCGCCCTTGCATGTACCTTCCTGAACGTTGGGGAGGGCGACGTCGGTCTCGAAGACCTCTTCGGCAACGACGATCCGCAGGCTGGGGTCGAGCTCGGCGGCGCAGCAGGTGAGGAGGGTGGTCTTGCCGGAGCCGGGGGGGCCGGCGAAGAGGATGGAGAGGCGGGCGTGGATGGCGGCTTGGATGAAGCGGGCGACGGGCCGGTCGAGCATGCTGCGGTCGACGAGCTCGTCGAGACGGCGGATCTTGATGCCGGAGAACTTGCGGATGTTGACCAGGACGTGGCCGTCGCGGCCGATGTCGTCGTGGACGATGTGGAGGCGGCTGCCGTTGTCGAGCTGGGCGTCTTGGAGGCCGTCGGCGGGGTCGAGCTTGCGGTGGCTGGCGGAGGCGTCGTCGAGGATCTTGGTGAGGGTGCGCAGGACGTGGTCGTCGTCGTGGAAGACCTCGTCGTGGTAGCCGGAGGTGCCGGCGTGGCGCTTGGCGAAGATCTGGTCGGGGGCGTTGATCATGATCTCCCAGACGTCGGGGTCGGCGAGGAGTGGTTCGAGGGGTCCGTAGCCGGCGAGGTTGCGCCAGGCTCGTTCGGTGACGCCGGCGGGGTCGGCGAGGTCGTGGGTGCGGATGCCCCGTTTGGCGTCGTCGGCCCAGCGGCCCACCTCTTCGTCGAGGAGGGCACGGAGGGCGGCCCGGCCGTCGGGTCGGCCCATGTCGAGGGCGATTGCCTTGGCCCGCTCCTGGACCGCCCGCTCCACCTCGAGCAGCGGTGATCCCCAGGCGCCAGTGGGGACCTGTCTCACGTGGCGTGCTCGTTGCACGCAACCGCTCCGACCCGGAGCGACACCAACTTCATCGCCAACCTCCCCCTGAAAGGCATCGGGAGCGCAGCCTGCCAGACGTCTCCACTCGGTGCGCTGGCTGTGTTCTACACCCGCCCCCCTTGCCATTGCAATGCTTTTCGTGGGTCACCAGCCTGGTGGAGGGTTGGCTCCTCTACCCGTCCCGACCCCTGCAAGGTCGGGATGCAGCTCAGGGGTGGCACCGCCACGACCCTTCGGGACGCTCCCTAGACCTGCGTTCCGACGTTCCGGGATGCCCCGGTCGAGCACTTGATCTTGCGGTCGCCCGGGCGAGGCCGGAGACTGGGCCGGTGGACCTCGTCGTCACCCGCGAGGTCTGAGCCGGTGCGTGTCGTGTTCTGTGGCGTGCGGGGCTCAACCCCTGCGCCCGGTGCGCAGTTCGCCCGTTACGGCGGCAACACCTCGTGCGTCGCGCTCGCCCATCACGACGGCGATCCGTCGCTGGTCCTCGACGGCGGCACCGGGTTGTCCACACTCTCGGGCCTGCTCGAAGGGCGTCCGTTTCGGGGGACGGTGCTCCTGGGCCACCTCCACTGGGACCACACCCATGGCCTCCCCTTCTTCCCTGCAGGCGATCGGCCAGACAGCGAGGTCACCGTGCTCATCCCGGCTCAGGGCGACGCCGAGGTGGTGCTGGAGCGAGCGTTCTCGCCGCCGCACTTCCCGATCACGCCGAGCCAGCTTCGTGGGCGGTGGCGCTTCGCCGGCCTCGAGGCGGGGTCCCACCGCATCGAGGGCTTCGATGTGGTGGCGGCCGACATCCCCCACAAGGGCGGTCGGACGTTCGGCTTCCGGGTGTCGGACGAGGGCCGGAGCGTCGCCTACCTCTCGGACCACTGGCCGGTCGACGTGGGCGAGGGCGACGACGGGCTGGGCGAGTACCACGAGGCGGCGATGACCCTGGCCCAGGGAGTCGACCTGCTCATCCACGATGCCCAGTACACGGCAGCCGAGTTCGCCACCCGGAGGGACTTCGGGCACTCGGCAGTCGAGTACGCCGTCGGGCTGGCGGAGAGGGCCGGGGTTGGCCGTCTGGCCCTGTTCCACCATGACCCGTCCCGCACCGACGACCAGATCGACGCTCTGGTGGCCGCCTGCCAGGGCGGCAGGACGGCCGTCCAAGGAGCGGCGGAGGGCGTGGTCATCGACTGCTGAAGGGCCGATGGCACCGACGTGGCAAAGCGCTAGCCGGCCTCCCGGCGGTGGCCCTTGCTCACCTCGGCCAGGGCGGCGAGGTCGATCTGGTCGGCGGCTGCCACCGCCACCTTGGTGGGGGTCACCGCCCGGAGCGTGGCGGTGCGACGTCCTCGCTCCAGCACCGCCCGCTCGCCCAGCAGGGCTCCGGGGCCCACCTCGGCCACCTTCTCGCCGTCGACCTCCACGCTCAGCACCCCGTCGAGCAGCAGGAACAGCGAGTCGCCGGGATCGCCCTGGTTCACCAGCGCATCGCCGGTCTTCAGCCGGCTCAGCCGGGGCCTCTTGCCCGCCTGCATGATGGTGGCCGAGAGCTGGCGCTCGAGGGCCGTCTCGGCCACCGTCACCAGGGCAGGGGACTCCTCGTCGCCCCAGGGGGTGTGGCGGCCGAAGGCGGTGCGGTACCACTCCTTGAAGTCCATCATCCCGGTCTTGGCCACCAGGTCCCCGGAGTGGTCGTAGATCCAGTGCCGAGGGAACGGGCTGGCGCCCCTCACCTCGGACCCGGACGACCCGTCGAGGTGGATGGTGAGGGTGAGCGTGGACCAGACCAACGGCGCCACCACCTGGACGAAGGGCGGACGGTTCACCCGTCGGGGTGCGGGCACGCCGGTGCGGCCACCAGCGGTCTGCACGAACCGGACCGACGTCGGGGACACCTCGGGGTCGGGCCGCAGGTCAGGGAGGGCAACGGCCGGGAAGGTCACCGCCCGGGGCCCGACCTCCAGGGTGGTCGACCCCATGCGGCCGCCACCGGTGGAGCCCCAACCGACGATCCGTCCGTCGTCCACCTCGATCCAGGCCCGCAGCTCGTTGGCGAACCTGAAC